>NZ_JBHVMH010000002.1:0-102927 GCF_042797035.1 Cellulosimicrobium sp. NPDC057862 | reverse complement strand
GGTGGGTGGTGGCGCCGCGTCTACCATCCGCCGCTCGTTCCTCGCGGCTCCCGCCAGGCCCGCCACGACGCGGCACCACCACCCACCCCGACCGGCTTCGTCTCGCCCTGGTCGTCGCTCACCCGGGCGACTGCCCGCGTGGTGGGGTTCGTCTCGCCTCTCACCTCCCGCGACTCGCTGTCGTGGCCCAGCACTGTTCCGCACCTTCACGACGGCGGGCGACCGACGTCGTCGGCCACAAGAACCAGCGCTGTACCTCGACCGACCAGCGTTCTACCGCGGCGAACCACGGTTCTCCCTCGGCAGGTCGGGAGTGTGTCAGCGGCGGGCGAGGGCCCAGCGGAAGGAGTTGCGGAGGAGGTAGGTGCCGTCGGGGCGGCGGAAGGGGCGGGCCGCGGCGAGGACGTCCGGGCGGAGCTCGGCGCGCAGGTCGTCCGACTCGCCGAACATGATCGCGGCGACGACCTCGTCCGCGTCGGCGAGCGGCATCGGTGCGTCCGACACCCCTTCCGCGACGACGGTGAAGCCGTGCTCGGTCAGGAGCGCGCCGAGGTGGCCCTCCTCGCGGCTCTCGTCGCTCGGCTCGTGGTCCTCACCGGCGACGGCCCGCTCGAGCACGGTGAGGTCGTTGAGGGCGTCCTCGGCCCACGTCGCGACGCCGACCAGCTCGCCGACGCGACGGCACTCGCTCAGGGTCTTGGCGACGTCGGTGAACGCGAGGGCGTTGACGAGCGTCACGAGGTCGAACGTGTCGTCGGGCCAGGGAAGGTGCTCGGCCTGCGCGACGCGCAGGTCGGCGCCCGGGCCGTGCCGGCGGGCGACGTCGATCATCCCGGCCGCCGCGTCGCACCCCGCTGCCTCGGCGCCGCGGGCGAGGGCCATGGCGACGAGCTCGCCCGTGCCGCACCCGACGTCGAGCACGCGGGCGCCCGGCCCGATGCCGGCGGCGTCGAGGATCGCCTGCTGGGCCGGGGCAGCGGCGGGCGCCCACCAGCGAGCCCAGGCGTCGGCCAGTGCCGACCACTCGTCGACGTGGTCCACGGTCCCCCTCCGTGCAGGCTCGTCGGTCGGACGGTCAGGTGGTTCAGACGTAGCGCTCGAGGATGCTCGACTCCGCGAGCCGCGACAGACCCTCCCGCACCGCGCGGGCACGCTGCTCGCCGACCCCGTCGACCGTCATGAGGTCGTCGATGCTCGCGGCGAGGAGCTTCTGCAGCCCGCCGAAGTGGGCGACGAGCCGGTCGATGATCGTCGCGGGCAGACGCGGGACCTTCGAGAGGAGGCGGTACCCGTGCGGCGCGACGGCGGCGTCGAGCGCGTCGCCGCCGCCGGGGAGGTCGAGCACGCGACCGATCTGGCCGAGGTCGAGGAGCTGGGTCGAGTCCAGGCCGCCGAGCGACTTCTGGACGTCGGCGAGCGAGCGGTCCTTGCGGCCGAGGTCCACGTAGTCGCGGATGACGAACTCGCGGTCCGAGCCGATGCCGCCGATGAGCTCGTCGAGCTGGAGCGCGAGGAGCCGGCCGTCGGTGCCGAGCTCGATGACGTACCCGGCGATCTCCTCGGAGATGCGTGCGACCATCTCGAGGCGCTGCACGACGGCGCACACGTCCCGGACCGTGACGAGGTCCTCGATCTCGAGCGCGGAGAGCGTGCCCGACACCTCGTCGAGGCGGGCGCGGTAGCGCTCGAGCGTCGCGAGCGCCTGGTTGGCTCGCGACAGGATCGTGTCGGAGTCCTCGAGGACGTGCCGCTGGCCGCCGACGTACAGGGCGACGATCCGCATGGACTGGCTCACCGAGATGACCGGGAACCCGCTCTGCTTGGCGACGCGCTCCGCGGTGCGGTGCCGCGTCCCGGACTCGGTCGTCTCGATCGTCGGGTCCGGCAGGAGCTGGACGGCCGCGCGCAGGATGCGGTTCGCGTCGCGGTCGAGCACGACCGCGCCGTCCATCTTCGACAGCTCGCGCAGCCGCGTCGCGGAGAAGCCGACGTCGAGCACGAAGCCGCCCGAGCACATCTCCTCGACGACCTTGTCCAGGCCGAGCACGATGAGCGCGCCGGTCCGGCCGCGCAGGATGCGTTCGAGACCGTCACGGAGCTCGGTTCCGGGTGCCACGGCGGCAAGGGTCTCCCGGAGCATCTCGTCGGGGTGCGCGGGGGAGTTGGCCACGGAGGAATCCTACGCTGTGAGCCCTTTTCCACCCCGGCGAACCCGCGGCGGCGGGCCACAATCCGGTCACGATCCGGTCTCGACGCGGCCGGGCGCCTCCCGCTCACGCCGTCCGGAGGTCACCGGCGGGAGCGGGGGGACCCCGGGGCGTCGTCCGGCGCGGCCGCGTAGGAGCGGTAGGCGGAGGTCACCGCACGCAGGTACGCGGCGATCACCTGCTGCTGCGCGGGCGAGAAGCCGTCGGCGGCGGAGTCCAGGGAACGGCGGAGCGGGTCGAGCTCGGCGCGGACGCGCGACCGGGCGGCGGCGGTGGGCTCGAGGCGGTACCGGCGCCGGTCGGCCTCGTCCCGGACGCGCTCGACGTGCCCGGCGCGCGCGAGCCGGTCCACGACCTCGGTGGCCGACGAGCGGGTGACGGCGAGCCGCGCGCCGAGCTCGCCGGGCCCCAGTGGCTGGTCCGCCAGCGCGACATGCTCGAGGGCGGCGGCGTCCGTGGCGCTCATCCGCAGCCGGTGCGCCAGGGCGGAGGTGGCCTCGCCGATCGCGTCCTGGAGGTCCCGGAGCAGGTGGACCGACAGCGCCGGCCCGGCGTCGGGGTGCTGGCTCATCGGACCAGCCTACAAAGCGAGATGCTACGGTAGCCGTACCATCTACGTTCTCCGGAGCCGCCCCATGCCCTCTCCGCTCGCGCCCCCGGCGCAGCACGCTCTCGACGACGGCGCCCCGCCATCGGACCGCCCCGCCGCCACGCCGCCGGCACCCCGTCGGTCCCGGGTCCGCCGCGTGCTCGTGACGGTCGCGCTCGTGCTGCTCGGCCTGCTCGTCGTCGCGGTCGGCGCCTTCCTCGTGTGGGCCGACGACACCTTCGCCGCCGAGCCGGCGGGTCTCGCCGCCGTGCAGGACGACCCGCGCGTCCGCCTGGACGACCGGGGCGACGTCGTCGTCCTCCGGCCCGCGGGGGAGGGGGACGGCAGCGGCCTCGTGTTCCTCGCGGGGGCCAAGGTCGAGCCGCAGGCGTACGCGGCGACGTTCCAGGAGGTCGCCGCGCAGGGCACGACGGTCGTCCTCGTCGAGCCGTTCCTCCACCTCGCGCTGCTGGAGCGCCGACCGTTCGAGGCGTTCACGGCGCTCGCCCCCGAGGTCGACGCCTGGGCCGTCGGCGGGCACAGCATGGGTGGCGTGCGGGCGTGCACGTACGCCGAGTCGGAGGAGGTGCGCGCCCTCGTCCTCCTCGCGTCGTACTGCTCGCTCGGGGACCTCTCCGGCCGCTCCGACCTGGCCGCCCTCACCGTGACGGGCACGCAGGACGGCCTCGTCGACGAGGAGTCGATCGCGTCCTCGCGGGCGCTCCTGCCGCCCGGCGCCGAGCGCGTGCGCATCGACGGCGCGACGCACGCCCAGTTCGGCGACTACGGCGCGCAGCCGGGCGACGGGACGCCCACGATCTCGGACGACGACGCGCGGGAGCGCATCACCGAGGCGCTCGTGCCGTTCCTGGGCTCGGTGGGTCGGTGAGCGCGGACCAGCGGGTGGCCGACCGGGCGGACGTCGTGGAGCCCGCGCTGCGGCGGTGGTGGCGACGGCTGCCCGACCGGCTCGACCGGCGGGTCGTCGTGGCGGCGTGGGTCTCCTTCGCCGTCCAGGTGCTCCTCGTGGCGACCGGCGGAGCCGTCCGGCTGACCTCGTCGGGGCTGGGCTGCCCGACGTGGCCCCTGTGCACGCCCGACTCGCTCGTGAGCACCCCGGAGATGGGCGTCCACGGACTCATCGAGTTCGGCAACCGCACCCTGGCGGGCGTCGTCGGCGTCGCCGCGGTGGTCGTGCTGCTCCTGGTCGTCCGGGTGCGGCACGAGCGCCGGGACCTCGCGCTCCTCGCGGGCACGGTCGTGCTGGGCGTCGTGGCCCAGGCGCTCGTGGGCGGGGTGACCGTGCTCACCGGGCTCAACCCGTTCGTCGTCGGGTTCCACTACGTCGCCTCGGTCGCGCTCGCGTGCGTGTGCGCGGCGTTCCTCGTCCGCCTCCGTCCCGTCCCCGACGGCGACGGGACGGGGCGCGCGCCTGCGGCGTTCCGGGCGGCGACGGCGGTCCTCGTGGCGACGGCGGTCGTGACGATCCTCCTCGGCGTCCTCACCACGGGCGCGGGGCCGCACTCGGGAGATGCGCAGGCGGGCCGCAACGGGTTCGACGCGACCCTCCTGCAGCACGTGCACGCCTGGCCGAGCTACGTGCTCGTGGCCGTCACCGGCGCGCTCACCGTCGTGGCGTGGGCGCGCCGCATGCCGGTCCGGGGCTGGCTCCTCGCGCTCCTCGCGCTCGAGGGCGTCCAGGTGCTGCTGGGCCTCTACCAGGCGCGCCACGGGCTGCCCGTCCTGGCGTTGGGCGGCCACATGGTGCTCGCCACGCTGCTCGCGGCGGCGACGACGGTTGTCGCCCTGTCCGTCGCGGGATACGGGCCAGCTCGCAGCCTGCACGTTCCTGCACGTTCTGACGTCGTCAGGCGGGGAGCACGCGGGTCCGTTCGCTGAGCGCGCGGACGACCTCCGACGCGGGGTCGGCGTCGGTGACGACGCCGGCGACGTCGGCGAATCCGACCACGCGGAACGGCGACGCGGCCCCGACCTTCTCCGACGAGCCCAGCACGTACGTCTCGGCCGCGCGCGCCGCGAGGGCACGCTTCGTCGCCGCCTCGTCCGGGTCGCCCGTGGTGAGCCCGGCGTCCGGGTGGATGCCGGTGACGCCGAGCAGGAACAGGTCGGCCGACACGTGCTGCGCGGCCTCGACCGTCGCGGCCCCGCTGGTGACCGCCGAGTGCTTGAAGAGCCTGCCGCCGAGGACGATCACGTCGGCGACCGGGTGCTCGACGAGCGCCGTCGCGACGGTCGGGCTGTGGGTCACCACCGTGCACCGCAGGTCCGGCGGCAGCGCCGCCGCGACGGCGAGGGCCGTCGTCCCGCCGTCGAGGATGACGGTGCTCCCGGGGTCGATCAGGCGGACCGCGGCGGCCGCCACCCGCTCCTTGCCCGCGACCGCGACCTGCCGGCGTCCCGCGTAGTCGGCGACGGCCGGCGAGACGGGCAGCGCCCCGCCGTACACGCGCTGGCAGAGCCCCTCGGCGGCCAGCTCGCGCAGGTCCCGGCGGATGCTGTCCTCCGAGAGCCCGAGCTCTGCCGCGGCGGTCTTCGCGACGATCTTGCCGTCACGGCGGAGGGTCGCGAGCAGGAGGTCACGTCTCTCGGCGGCCAGCATGGTTCTCCTCGTTCATTCTTGCTCGTGCACGTTCATGCCTATTCTAGGGGCATGAACCGACCCCTGCTCGTCCTCATCGCCGGCCCCTACCGCTCCGGGACCGACGGCGACCACGCCGCCATGGCGGCCAACCTGCGCCGCCTCGAGGAGGCGGCCTGGCCCGTCTTCGCCGCGGGGCACGTCCCCATGATCGGCGAGTGGGTCGCGCTCCCTGTCCTGCGCTCGGCGGGCGCCACGGTGGACGACGACCTGGCGGCCGACGTGCTCTACCCGACCGCGCAGCGCCTCCTGGAGCACTGCGACGCCGTGCTGCGCCTGCCCGGCGAGTCGGCAGGGGCCGACCAGGATGTCGCGATCGCCACGGCCCGTGGCCTCCCCGTCTACCACGACGTCTCCGAGCTGCCCCGCCGCGACGAGACCCCTGCCGCGAGCGCCCGGTGAGCGGGGTCCCCGGGGTCGACGTCCCCGACCACCGCGGCCGCACGGGTCTCGACCGGGCCGGTCGTGCGCTGCGACGCAACCCGGACGTCGTCGTCCGCGACGTCGAGCTCACGTCGCAGGGGTGGCACGTGCTGCGCCGCACGACCTTCGACCTCCGGCGCCGGGATGGGCGCTGGCAGACGCTCCAGCGCGAGACGTACGACCGTGGGGACGGGGCGACGATCCTGCTCCACGACGCGGCGCGGTCGACCGTCCTGCTCACGCGGCAGTTCCGGTTCCCGGCGTACGTCAACGACCACGAGGACGGCATGCTCCTGGAGGCGGCCGCCGGCCTTCTGGACGACGACGATCCCGAGACCGCGATCCGGCGCGAGGTCGCGGAGGAGCTGGGCGTGACCGTCGGGCCGGTCGCGCGTGTCTTCACCGCCTACATGAGCCCGGGGTCCGTCACCGAGAAGGTGCACTTCTTCGCGGCGCCCTACACGCCGCGCGACCGCACGGGCGCGGGCGGAGGGGTGGCGGCCGAGGGCGAGGACATCGAGGTCGTCGAGCTCGCGCTCGACGACGCGCTGGCGATGGTCGGCGACGGTCGCATCGTCGACGGCAAGACCATCATGCTGCTCCAGTGGTGGGCGCTCGCCGGCGGTCGGTCGGACGGCTGACCGCCCCTGGCCGCGTCCTCAGGTCCGCGCGAGCTCGACGGCCTCGCCCAGGTGGCGCGCGGGGAGGATCGTCATGCCCTCAACGGGTCGCGGGAACGACCCGCGCGGCACGACGGCGCGCGTGAAGCCGAGGCGCGCGGCCTCGGCGAGGCGGCGGTCCAGGCCCGTGACGGGGCGGATGTCGCCCGCGAGGCCGACCTCGCCGAACGCCACGGTGCCCTGCGGCAGCGCCTCGTCCTCGCGCGCGGAGAGCACGGCGAGAGCGATCGAGAGGTCGGCGGCGGGCTCGGTGACCTTGGCGCCGCCGACGGTCGACGCGTACACGTCCTGGTCGACGAGCCGCACACCCGCGTGGCGGTGCATGACGGCGAGGATCATCGCGAGCCGGCTCGAGTCCACGCCGCTCGTGGTGCGGCGCGGGTTGGTCAGCGAGCTGGGCACGACGAGCGACTGGATCTCGAGCGCGAGCGGGCGCCGCCCCTCGAGCGTCACGGTGACGCACGTGCCGGGCGACCCGGCGCCGGTGTGCGAGAGGAACAGCCCGCTCGGGTCGGCGAGACCCACGATGCCGTTCTCCGTGAGGTCGAAGCAGCCGACCTCGTCCGTCGGGCCGTAGCGGTTCTTCACGGCGCGCACGAGCCGCAGACGGGAGTGCCGGTCGCCCTCGAACTGGCACACCACGTCGACGAGGTGCTCGAGCGTGCGCGGCCCGGCGACCGAGCCGTCCTTGGTGACGTGCCCCACGAGGACGACCGGCAGGTCGCGGGCCTTCGCCGCCGCGATGAGCGACGCCGCGACCTCGCGCACCTGGCTCACACCGCCGGGCGCCCCCTCGACCTGGGCGGACGCGATGGTCTGCACGGAGTCCACGACGAGCAGGTCCGGCTCGGTCGCCTCGATGTGGCCGAGCACGGTCGCGAGGTCGGTCTCGGACGCCAGGAGGAGGCCGGGCGCGAGGGCGCCGACGCGCTCGGCGCGCAGCCGCACCTGCCCCCCCGACTCCTCGCCCGTGATGTAGAGGACGCGCCGCGGCGTCAGGGCCGGGCGGGCGCCCTCGGTCGCGCGCTCGCCGACCGGGCGCACCGTCGGCAGGTCCGACCCGCCGGCCGCGACGTTGCTCGCGACGGCGAGGAGCAGGGTCGACTTGCCGACCCCCGGTTCCCCGGCGAGCAGGACCACGGCGCCGGGCACGATGCCGCCGCCGAGCACACGGTCGAACTCCGAGACCCCGGTCGGGGTCGCGCGGGCGGCCTCGACGCTGATCTCCCCGATGGGGCGGGCAGGCGAGCGGGTGGGCGTGACCGCGGTCGTCCGCGGTCCCGAGGCCGCCGGGGCGTCCTCGGTCACGGTGCCCCACTCCTGGCACTCGCCGCAGCGCCCCACCCACTTGGCCGTGGTCCAGCCGCACTCGGAGCAGCGGTAGGCGGGGCGGGAGCGCTTGGCGGCCGCGGAGCGGGCAGCCGTGGTCGACGACGTCACGCGCCCAACCTAGTCACGACCGCCGACACCGGCGCGACGCCGCGACGGGAACGCCCTCGCGCGGGATGCTGGGCGCATGCGCAGGCTCCCGCACGACAGCCCGTGGTGGACGCTCATCCTCACGGTCGCCTCCACGACGGCGTGCCTCACGGTCTACTACGGGGTGCCGTTGCCGACCGACGAGGCCCCGGAGGTCGTCCAGCTCGTCGCGTTCGGCGTCGGGCTGGCGCTGCTGTGCGCGCTCCTCGTGGTCCAGGTGCGCCGTCAGCTGCGCGCCTGGGGGACGCCGAGCGTCCGGGTCCAGTCGGTGATGGGGCTGCTCCTCCCGATCGTCACGTTCTTCGCGCTCGCCTACTACCTCATGGCCGACCAGTTCGTCGGCATCGAGAACCGCACGGACGCGCTGTACTTCGCCGTGGTGACGCTCGGGACCGTCGGGTACGGCGACGTCCACCCGGTCGGCGAGGGGGCGAAGATCGTGGCGATGATCCAGATCGTGCTCGACCTCGTCGTGGTCGGCCTTCTCGTCTCCATCGCCACCACGCGTGCCCGCGTGCGTGCGGAGCGCCACCACGAGCACGGGCCGCAGTCCGAAAACCGGGTCGGCTGACTTTCTTCTGCTGCACCTCGGCTGAGTCGAGGCCGTGGCGTGCTCGCGCGCGCTATCCCGCGGTTCCTCGCTGCCCGAGGGCGGCGGCGTGGCCCGTGCGTCGCGGCCAAACACGCGAGCTCGCACCGAAAACCATTGCGATCAGGTTTCCGAGTGTGGCAGGGTCGGCACCGGACGACCGGCTCGACGACGAGAGGTGCACGCCCGTGACGACGCGAGCGCGACGACGGCCCGCACGCCGCACCGCCGAGGTGCGCGGCGCCGTCGGCCCGCCCGTCACGACCGCCACCCCGCGCGCGACGACGGTGCCGCGACGACGGCGGTGACGCGTCCGACCCCCGCTCGCGGGGGCGTCACCGTCGGCCGGCCGCGCACCCGGCACGTCCTGCCCGCCGGCACGGGCTCCACGACCGTGCGCCCCGGGGGCCGAGGGAACTCCCGGGGCGCACGACCTCCACGCAGGACCAACAGGCCGCGCCGCGCGGCCCGATCGTCAGGAGACCAGGCCATGACCGACCGACCGACCGCCCGACCGTCGCACGGCGGGGACCGAGCGAGACGAGCGCTCGCGAGCGTGCTCAGCGCCGGGCTGGCGCTCACCGGGATCGCCGCGACCGCGGCCCCGGCGGCCGCCGCGGACCCGTACACGTTCACGAGCACCGAGAACCCGATCCTCGGTGACGGGAGCTACTACTCGGCCGACCCCGCGCCGCTCGTCGTCCCCGCGGGCGCGCCCGGCAACGACTCCGGCGAGGACGAGCTCTACGTCTACACCGGCCACGACGAGGCCGGCCCGACGCGCAACGACTTCGTCATGAACGAGTGGGGCGCGTTCGTGACGAGCGACGTGGACGCGGGGGAGTGGACGCACCACCCGTCGCTCATGCGGCCCGAGGACGTGTTCGACTGGGCGACGCCGGGCCGCGCGTATGCGGGGCAGGTCGTCGCGGGCGTCGACGGGCGCTACTACTGGTACGTCCCCGTGAACGAGGCGAACAGTCCCGCGAGCGACGCGTTCGGCATCGGCGTCGCCGTGTCCGACTCCCCGACCGGACCGTGGACCGACCACGTCGGCGCGCCGATCATCTCCCAGCGGGTCCCGACCCCGAACACGATCCACAACATCGACCCGACGGTCCTCGTGGACGGCGAGGGCGACGACGCCCGCGTCTACGTGTGGTGGGGCAGCTTCTCGAACCTGCGCATGCTCGAGCTCGCGCAGGACATGAAGACCCCGGTCGGCCAGGTCCGGACGGTCACCGGGCTCACCGGCTTCTTCGAGGCGGCGTGGGCGTTCGAGCGGGACGGGACGTACTACCTGGCGTACGCGGGCAACAACGCTGGCCCGACGTCGGCGTGCACCCCGGCGAACTACCACGCGTGCATCGCGTACGCGACGGCGTCGACCCCCCAGGGGCCGTGGACCTACCGGGGCACGGTCCTCGCGCCGGTGTCGTCGACGACGAGCCACCCCGGCATCCTCGAGTTCGACGGCGAGTGGTGGATCGCGTACCACACGGCCGACGCCGAGGGCGGCAACCACTTCCGGCGCTCGGTCGCGATCGACCGCGTCGAGTGGGACGACACGCAGTCGCCGCCGCGCATGAAGCCGATCGTCACGACGCCCGCCGCGGTCAAGGACACGACGCCGCGCGCGAACGTCGCGCAGGAGGCGACGGTCACGGTCTCGAACGAGCCCGTGCCCACGCAGTACTGGAAGAAGGCGCTCAACGACGAGATCGTGCGGCCCAACCCGCTGCCCCCGGACATGTGGGGCACGTGGACGGGCAGCAACCCGCCCCAGCAGTGGGTCCAGTACACGTGGGACCGGCCGATGCGCCTCGCCGGCTCGCAGATCGAGTTCTGGAACGACCAGCCCCAGGGCACGGGCGTCGGTGTCGCCGCCCCCGCGTCGTGGCGCATCCAGTACTGGGACGCGTCCGACGGCGGCGCGTGGGTCGACGTGCCGAACCCCAGCGCCTACGGCACCGGCACGAGCGGCTTCCAGGACACGACGTTCGACCCGGTCACGACGACGCAGGTGCGCGCCGTCCTCGACGCCTCGACGAACGGCAGCACGTACTCGGCCGTGGCCGTCGAGGAGTGGAAGGTCCTCGCCGAGCAGCCCGCCGCCGTCGACCCGCCCGGGGTGACGGTGGAGGTCGGCGAGACCGCCCTGCCGGGCACGGTCCCGGTGACGTTCGCGGGCGGCGAGACCCTCCAGGTCCCCGCCTTCTGGGACGAGGTCACCGCCGACGACGTCGCCGCGCCCGGCACCTTCGCGGTCGAGGGGTCCGTGCTCGGCTACGCGGGCGGTCGCGTGAGCACGGAGGTCACCGTGATCCCGGCCGAGGCGGTGGAGGGCGACGAGACCGCGCCGACCGTGACGCTCACGCCGCTGGGCAGCGCCGGCAGCGACGGCTGGTTCCGCTCCGACGTCCGGGCCCGGGTCGACGGCGCCGACGACTCGGGCGGGCGCGTGGTCCTCACGACGCGTGTGGACGACGGCGCCCCGGTCAGCACGGAGCCGGCGCGGACCACGGAGGTCGCCGTGACGGGCGACGGCGAGCACCGCGTCCTCGCGACGGCCGCAGACCGTGCGGGGAACGTCTCGGACGAGGCGGCGCTCGACGTCCGGATCGACCGGGTGGCGCCCGTCAGCACGGGCGTGCTCGACGAGGCCGCGCGGACGGTGACGGTCACCGCGACCGACGCGACGTCAGGCGTCGCCCGCGTCGAGTACGCGATCGGCACGGGCGCGTGGCAGACCTACGCCGGCCCGGTGGCTGCCCCGGACGCGAGCCAGCACCGGGTGTCGTTCCGGGCGGTCGACGTCGCGGGCAACGCGGAGACGCCGAAGCTCGTGACCGTCCCCGCGGACGTCTCCGGGCCCCTCACGGGCAACGTCGCGCCGATCGCCGCGGCGAGCGCGTCGTACACCGCGGGGTGGAACAGCGTCGGCGCGCTCAACGACGACGCCGACCCGGCGAACCCGAGCCAGGCCCAGATCTGGGGCACCTGGTCGGGTACCCGGCCCGCGACCCAGTGGGTGCGGTACGACTGGTCACGACCGATCCGCCTCACGGGCGCCGAGCTGAAGTTCTGGCGGGACTCGAACCCCGGCAGCGGCGACGGCGTCGTCCGTCCGGACTCCTGGGTGCTCGAGTACTGGGACGAGGCTGCGCAGGCGTGGGTCCCGGTGGCAGACCCCTCCGGGTACGGCACGAGCACGACCGCGTTCAACACCGTGACGTTCGACCCCGTCACCACGTCGCGCCTGCGGGCGACCTTCTCGGCGAACGGGAACGGGACGACCTACTCCGCGGTGGCGGTCACCGAGTGGCGGGCGTTCGCGGACGACCCGGGCACGGGCGGTCCGGAGCCCGAGCTGCCCGTCACCGTCACGGCGCAGGCGCGCTGCCTCGCCGGGAAGGCCTACGTCGCCGTGGTCGCCACCCACGGTCACGACGCCCCGGTCGACCTGGTGCTCGAGACGCCGTACGGCACGCGGTCGTTCCCGGCGGTCGCCCCGGGGAAGAGCGCCTACCAGTCGTTCGCGGTCCGCGCGGCGACGGTCGAGGCGGGCACCGTCGTCGTGCACGCGACCAGCACCGTCGAAGGCGTCGAGGTCTCGACGGAGACCACGGCGGAGCACACGGCCCTGGGCTGCGGGTGACGACCCGGACGCCTCCCGGGCGATGACGGGCGGGTGAACCGCCGACACGTGCCCGACACCCCGCACGAGCGCGGGGGGTCGGGCACGTGCGCGTCCTACGCTTGGCCGCAGAGCCCGGGCCTGCGAGGACCGGGCCCGCGAGGACCGAGAGCAGCGGAGGTACGCGCGATGAGCCAGCCGCCCGGCGGGAGCCCGACGGGACGCGCCGCCACCCCCGCACGCCCCGCGACCGCCGGGGGGTCGTCGCCGCGTCGCCCCACCGACGCCGTGGGCGCGAGCGACCGACGCCACTCCCGGCCCGCGTCGGCGGCCGTCTACCGGCGCCGCCGGCTCGTGGTGATCGTCGGGCTGCTGCTCGTCGTCGGTCTCGTGGTCGCGCTCCTGGCCTGGGGATGGCCCGGCTTCGCCCGCGCGGACGCCGCGGCCGACCCCGAGCCGACGGTCACGGTCACGGCCGACCCGCCCACCCCGACGCTCGAGCCCGCCGCCCGGACCGGGACGACCGCGTTCGCGACGGCGCTCCCGGACACCGTGCTCGACCTGGTGCTGCGCAGCGACTCGGCGACGGACGCGTGGACCGCGGCGCGGGCACTCGAGGCGTACGAGCTCGTGTACGCGGACGGCGAGAGGGACGACGCGACGACGGTCACGGTGCTCGCCGGCCAGTGGCCCACGGTCGCCGAGGCGGAGACGGCCGCGACGGACCTCCTCGCCGCGGCGGGAGAGCCGACCGACACGGGCGACGTCGAGGTCGCCGGGGAGGTCGCGGGCACGTACGCCGTGACGCCCGCCGCAGACGGCCAGGCGACCGTCACCTGGCGCAACGGCACCGCGGTCCTGCAGGCCACCGGGCCCGCCGACGTCGTCACCGACGTGTACGAGGCCTTCCCGCTCTGACCGTCCTCGACGCCGGCACGGACCCGCCCCGACTCCAGCTCGCCCCTGGCGGGCACCGTCCCGGGGAGCCCGCGGCGCCCGCGACGGCGTCCCCACGGACGCCGCGACGGCCCCGAGCACCCGCCGGGTGCGCAAGAATGCCTTCACCGACCACCGGGAGCTGATCGTCCATGACCGACCTGCCGACCTCGCCCGCGCCCGTCCCCGAGCGCCGGCTCGCCGTCCTCGGCACGGGCGTCATGGGGGAGACCGTCCTCGCGGGCGCGCTCGCGTCGGGCTGGGACCCCGCCGACGTCGTCGCGACGGTCCGCCGGCCTGAGCGCGGCGAGGAGCTCGCGACGCGCCACGGGGTCCGGACGACCCAGGACAACGTCGAGGCCGTGCGCGGTGCCGGTGTGGTGGTCGTCGCGGTGAAGCCCAAGGACGTCGCGGCGCTGCTCGCCGAGGTCCACGACGCGGTGGGCGCGGGGACGGTCGTGGTGAGCGTCGTCGTCGGGCTGCCGACGGCGTTCTACGAGGACCGGCTGCCGGCGGGGACCGCCGTGGTGCGGGTCATGCCCAACACGCCGTCCGTCGTGGGCGCCGGGGTGAGCGCGGTGAGCGGCGGTGCCGCGGCGAGCGACGACGACGTCGCGCTCGTCGAGCGCCTGCTGTCCGCGACGGGGCTCGTCGTGCGCGTCGCGGAGAAGGACCAGGACGCGGTCGGGGCGCTCTCGGGCTCCGGCCCGGCGTACGTCTTCTACGTGATCGACGCGCTCGCCGAGGCGGGCGTCCTGCTGGGGCTCACCCGCGCGACGGCGCTCGAGCTCGCCACCGCGACCGTGCACGGCGCGGCGACGATGCTGCGCGAGACCGGGGAGCACCCGGCGATCGCGCGCGAGCGCGTGTCGTCGCCGGGCGGCACCACGGTCGCCGCGCTGCGCCGCCTCGACGCGGGCGGTGTGCGCGCCGCGTTCCTGGACGCGCTCGAGGCCGCGCGCGACCGCTCGGCCGAGCTCGCCGCGGCGCTCGCGGCCGCACCGGGGCCGCGCCCGGAGGCCGGGGGGGACGAGCGGTGAGCGACGGCCCGTCCCCCCGCACGCGCCCGCCCGCGATGTCGGACGTCGCGCGCCTCGCCGGGGTGTCGCACCAGACGGTCTCCCGCGTGCTCAACGACCACCCGAGCGTGCGACCCGAGACCCGGGACCGCGTCCTCGACGCGATCGCGACGCTCGGCTACCGGCGCAACAGCGCGGCGCGCGCGCTCGTCACGATGCGCTCGGGGACGATCGGCGTCGTCACCACGGGCTCCGCGCTCTACGGGCCGACGTCGACCCTCATCGCGGTCGAGGAGGCGGCCCGCGAGCAGGGGTACTTCGTGAGCGTCGCGACGATCCGGCGCTACGACGCGGACACGATGCACCGGGTGCTCGAGCACTTCATGGACCAGGGCGTCGAGGGCATCGTCGTCATCGCGCCCCAGACCGACGTCGCGGCGGCGGTCGACTCGTTCCGGGCGCCGGTGCCGGTCATCATGATCGCGGCGCGGGACCACCCGGGCGAGGGCGAGCCGGCAGACGTCGTGCGTCCGGGCGCCGGGGCGCTCGGGGCGCCGGGCGCGATCCTCTCGATCGCCGTCGACCAGCGGCTCGGCGCGCGGCTCGCGACCGAGCACCTGCTCGGCCTCGGGCACGCCACCGTGCTGCACCTCTCCGGCCCGCTCGACTGGTTCGACGCGCGCGAGCGCGAGACGGGCTGGCGGGCCGCGCTCGAGGAGCAGGGGGCGCCCGTGCCCGAGCCCGTGCGCGGCGACTGGTCGTCGGACCGCGGCTACGCCGTCGGGAAGGAACTCGCGGACGCGGTCCGTACGGGCGACGGTCCGACCGCGGTCTTCGCCGGGAACGACCAGCTCGCGCTCGGGCTGCTGCGCGCGTTCTGGGAGCAGGGCGTGCGCGTGCCGGCCGACGTCTCGGTCGTGGGCTTCGACGACGTCGCGGGGGCAGGGCACTTCATCCCGCCCCTGACCACCGTGCGCCAGCCCTTCGGCTCGCTCGGCCGCCGGTGCATGGGGATGATGATCGACGCCCTGTCCGGTGCGACGGTCCGGCCCGTGTCGATCCCGCCCGAGCTCATGGTGCGCGAGAGCACGACCACGCCGCGCACCTGAGCGCGCGCACGTCCGCTCACGAGAGCGGACGCCGGGGGAGTTGGCCTCGCCGGTTGTGAGCGCTAACATTCGAAGTGGAACTCAACGACCGAGGCGCGACGCCGCGACGAGGAGAAGCAGCAATGGTGCAGCAGGACGAGGTCGGCCGCCGTCGGGCGGCCGTCGTGGCAGGGGAGACCGCGCTCGGCATCGAGCTCGGGTCGACGCGGATCAAGGCGTGCCTCGTGGACGCGGAGGGCACGCCCCTCGCGAGCGGGAGCCACGCGTGGGAGAACCGGTTCGAGGACGGCACGTGGACGTACCCGCTCGACGCCGTCGAGGCGGGGTTGCGCGACTGCTACGCGCGCCTCGTCGACGACGTCGAGGAGCGGTACGGCGTGCGTCCCACGACCTACGGCGCGCTCGGCGTCTCCGCGATGATGCACGGCTACCTCGCGTTCGACGCCGACGGCGAGCTGCTCGTCCCGTTCCGCACGTGGCGCAACACATCGACCGGCCCGGCCGCCGCCGAGCTCACCGAGCTGCTCGGGTACAACGTCCCGCTGCGCTGGTCGGTCGCGCACTGGTACCAGGCGATCCTCGACGCCGAGCCCCACGCGGCGCGCGTCGCGTCGCTCACGACGCTTGCCGGGTACGTCCATCGGCGGCTCACGGGCCGCCACGTCCTCGGGGTCGGGGACGCGTCCGGCATGTTCCCGGTCGACCCGGCGACGCGCGACTACGACCACGCGCTCCTCGCGCTCGTCGACGAGCGCGTCGCGACGCGCCGGGACGGGCCCAAGCTCGCCGAGCTCCTGCCGGACGTGCTCGTCGCGGGCGCGGACGCGGGCCGGCTCACGGCCGAGGGCGCCGCGTGGCTCGACCCGTCGGGCACGCTGACCCCCGGAGTCCGGCTCTGCCCGCCCGAGGGCGACGCCGGCACGGGCATGGTCGCCACGAACGCCGTCGCGCCGCGGACCGGCAACGTCAGCGCGGGCACGAGCATCTTCGCGATGGTCGTGCTGGAGGGCCCGCTGGCCGGTGTGCACCACGAGCTCGACCTCGTGACGACGCCCGCGGGCGACCTCGTGGCGATGGTCCACTGCAACAACGGGGCGAGCGAGCTCGACGCGTGGGCGAGCCTGCTGGGCGAGCTCGCCGCGGCCGTCGGCTCCGACGCGAGCCCGGACGACGTGTTCGGCGCGCTCTTCCGTGCCGCGCTCGACGGCGACGCCGACGGCGGCGGCCTGCTCGCCTACAACTACCTCGCCGGCGAGCCGATCACGGGCCTGGACGAGGGCCGGCCGCTCGTCGTGCGCACGCCCGGCAGCCGCCTCACGCTCGCCAACTTCGCCCGCACGCAGGTGTACGGCGCCTTCGGGACCCTCGCGCTCGGCATGCGCGTCCTCGCGGGCGAGGGCGTCCGGCTCGACGGGATGCTCGCGCACGGCGGCATGTTCCGCACCGCTGGCGTCGCGCAGCGGCTGCTCGCCGCGGCGATCGACGCGCCGGTGAGCGTCGGGCGCACGGCGGGGGAGGGCGGTGCGTGGGGCATCGCGGTCCTGGCCGGCTTCGCGCGCGACCGGGCGTCGGCGGGCACCGCGTCCCGGTCGACCGACGGCGCCGCCCACGACCTCGGCGCGTACCTGCGTGAGCACGTGTTCGCGACGGCGGACGTCGAGACCGTCGCCCCCGACCCCGTCGACGTCGCCGGCTTCGCCGCGTACCTCGAGCGCTACGCGGCGGGGCTCGCCGTCGAGCGTGCCGCCGTGACAGCGCTGCCCGCCCGTACCGAAGGAGAGGACCCCGCATGAGCACGCCCACCCCTGCCGCGGACGTGGGTGCCGCACCCGGTGCCGCGACGGCGACGGTGCCCGCGCACCTGCGCGACGCCGTCGACGCCGCCAAGGAGCGCGTCGCCGCGCTGCACGCCGAGCTCCCGCGGTGGGAGCTCGTCGTCTGGACCGCCGGCAACGTGTCCGAGCGCGTCCGGGACACCACGCGCCCCGACGGCTCGGGCGACCTGCTCGTCATCAAGCCGTCGGGCGTGGCGTACGACGACATCACCCCCGCGGCGATGGTCGTGTGCGACCTCGACGCGGCGCTCGTCGAGGGCGACCGGTCGCCGTCGTCCGACACGGCGGCGCACGCCTACGTCTACCGGCACCTGCCGGACGTGGGCGGCGTGGTGCACACGCACTCGACGTACGCGACGGCGTGGGCCGCGCGCGGGGAGCCGGTCCCGTGCGTCCTGACGATGATGGCCGACGAGTTCGGCGGCGACATCCCCGTCGGCCCGTTCGCGCTCATCGGCGACGACTCGATCGGGCGCGGCATCGTCGAGACGCTGCGGGACTCCCGGAGCCCCGCGGTCCTCATGCGCAACCACGGGCCGTTCACGATCGGCAAGGACGCGCGCGCGGCGGTCAAGGCGGCCGTGATGTGCGAGGAGGTCGCGCGGACCGTGCACGTCAGCCGACAGCTCGGCGAGCCCACGCGCATCGCGCAGGACGACGTCGACTCGCTCTACGCGCGGTACCAGCACGTCTACGGGCAGCAGCCCGCGCCCGACCCGCGCTGACCACGGGTCGGTGCCGTCCCCCGCGGCCGAGCCGGCCCCACGGCGCGCGGCGCACCGGGCACGCGGGGCACGACAGCAGCACGACAGCAGCACGACCACCCGGGACAGGACCGCAGCGGTGCGGGACCGCCCCACGACACGAGAGATGTGGACAGACATGAGCAAGCCCTACGCGGACCGCGAGATCTGGTTCCTCACCGGGAGCCAGGACCTGTACGGGGAGGAGACGCTGCGGCAGGTCGCCGAGCAGTCCCAGGAGGTCGCGCGCGTCCTCGACGCGTCCCCCGACGTCCCGGCGAACGTGGTCTGGAAGCCCGTCCTCAAGGACGCCGGCTCGATCCGGCGCGCGATGCTGGACGCCAACGCGGACGACCGCGTGCTGGGCGTCGTGACGTGGATGCACACGTTCAGCCCCGCGAAGATGTGGATCGGGGGCCTCGACCAGCTCCGCAAGCCGCTGCTGCACCTGCACACGCAGGCGAACGTCGAGCTGCCGTGGGACACGATCGACTTCGACTTCATGAACCTCAACCAGGCCGCGCACGGCGACCGCGAGTACGCGTACGTCGCGACGCGCCTGGGGGTCGCGCGCACGACGGTCGTCGGGCACGTGTCGAACCCGGCCGTCACCGCGCGCGTGGGGTCGTGGGTGCGCGGCGCCGCCGGCTGGGCCGCGACGCACGAGCTGCGCCTGGCCCGCTTCGGCGACAACATGCGCAACGTCGCGGTGACCGAGGGCGACAAGACCGAGGCCGAGCTCCGGTTCGGTGTGAGCGTGAACACGTGGGGCGTGAACGACCTCGTGCGCGCGGTCGAGGAGGTCTCCGAGGCCGACGTCGACGCGCTCGTCGCGGAGTACGAGGCCCTGTACGACGTGGTCCCCGAGCTGCGCAAGGACGGCGAGCGGCACGCGTCGCTGCGCTACGCGGCCCGGCAGGAGATCGCGCTCGAGACGTTCCTCGAGTCGGTGGGCGCCAAGGCGTTCACCACGAACTTCGAGGACCTCGGCGACCTTCGCCAGCTCCCCGGCATCGCCGTCCAGCGCCTCATGGCCAAGGGCTACGGCTTCGGCGCCGAGGGCGACTGGAAGACCGCCGTCCTCGTGCGCGCCGCGAAGGTCATGGGCGAGGGCCTCCCGGGCGGTGCGTCGCTCATGGAGGACTACACCTACGACCTCACGCCCGGCAGCGAGAAGATCCTCGGCGCGCACATGCTCGAGATCTGCCCGTCGCTCACGACGTCGAAGCCCCGGGTCGAGATCCACCCGCTCGGGATCGGCGGCAAGGAGGACCCTGTCCGCATGGTGTTCGACGCCGACCCGGGCGTCGGCGTCGTCGTGTCCCTCGCGGACATGCGCGACCGGTTCCGTCTCACGGCCAACGTGGTCGACGTCGTCGCGCCCTCGGCCCCCCTGCCGCACCTGCCGGTCGCGCGGGCGGTGTGGGAGCCGCGCCCCGACTTCGCGACGTCCGCCGAGGCATGGCTCACCGCGGGCGGCGCGCACCACACGGTGCTCTCCACCGCGGCCGGCATCGACGCGTTCGAGGTCTTCGCCGACATCGCCCGCACCGAGCTGCTGGTCATCGACGAGAGCACGACGCGCCGGGGCTTCCGCGACCAGGTGCGGTGGAACCAGGTGTTCTACCGCGTCGCGCAGGGCCTCTGACACGGTCGGGGGAGCCGTCTGCGCAGGTCCGGGCGTGGCCTCGCGGCCGTGACCGAACCGTGACGGGTGACGGCTTCCCCTCCGCGCGTGTGAGCGCTAACATCGTCTCTCGGGAGGGTGTGAGCGATCACATTCGCAGGTCTGGGGCTCGGCGCTCCGGCAGGCTCCGCCCGGACGGCACGTCGCAGTGCCGGGCGGTGACCACAACGGTTACCGAACGGTTATGCGGAAAGCCGGGTCGGGGCTTGCGGGAGGGGTGCTGACACCGCTAGACATTGACACAAGCAAACATGTATCAACAAGAGTCAACAGCCCGATGGTGGGCTGGCACGACCCGACGACCCTCGGCACGGCGCCGAGGTCGCATCTCAAGGAGGAGAGCATGTTCAGCACGACCAAGGCGCGCACGCGTCTGACGGGTGTCCTCGCCGGCGTGGCGGTCCTCGCGCTCGCGGCGTGCAGCAGCGGGGGCGGCAGCACGGACGACAGCAGCAACGACGCGGGCGGCGACGGCGGCAGCGGCGACACGATCGTCGTCGGCTTCTCGCAGGTGGGCGCCGAGTCCGGCTGGCGCGCGGCGAACACCAAGTCCATCCAGGACACGCTCACGGCCGAGAACGGCTTCGACCTCAAGTTCTCCGACGCGCAGCAGAAGCAGGAGAACCAGATCCAGGCGATCCGCTCCTACATCGCGCAGGGCGTGGACGTCATCGCGTTCTCCCCGGTCGTCGAGTCCGGCTGGGACGCGGTGCTCGAGGAGGCCAAGCAGGCCGGGATCCCCGTGATCCTCACCGACCGTGCGGTCGACTCCGAGGACGAGACGCTGTACGAGTCGTTCATCGGCTCGGACTTCATCCTCGAGGGTGAGATGGCCGGCGACTGGGTCTCCGAGAACGCGACGGAGCCGATGAACGTCGTCGAGCTCCAGGGCACCACCGGTGCGGCGCCCGCGATCGACCGCAAGACCGGGTTCGAGAACGCCACGAAGGACAACCCGAACGTCACGATCATCGACTCCCAGACGGGCAACTTCACGCGCGCCGAGGGCAAGACGGTCATGGAGGGCTTCCTCCAGGCGCACGACGACATCGACCTCGTCTACGCCCACAACGACGACATGGGCCTCGGCGCCATCGAGGCCATCGAGGCCGCGGGTCTCGTCCCGGGCGAGGACATCAAGATCGTCACCGTCGACGCGGTCAAGGACGGCATGCAGGCGCTCGCCGACGGCAAGATCAACTTCATCGTCGAGTGCAACCCGCTCCTCGGCCCGGACCTGGCGGACATCATCAAGAAGGTCCTCGCCGGCGAGGAGGTCGAGAAGCGCATCGTCGTGAAGGACGAGTCCTTCACGCAGGAGCAGGCCATCGAGGCGCTCCCGACGCGCGAGTACTGACCGGAACCGAGCGGCCGTCCCGGAGCGATCCGGGACGGCCGCCCGCCCGGCGGGGCCGGTCGACGCCGACCGGTCCGCCACCACGGACGGGTCGCGCGCCGGGAGAGCACGTCTCCCCGGCGCGCGGCCGACGCACCACCGCCGGCATGCCGACGTCGCCGGCGTCCTGAGGCGCCCCGGGGCCCGGCAGCCCCGCCGCCACCGCTGCACGGAAGGTCACCCATGACTACCGCCGTCCCCGACGGTCGGCCCGTCGTCGAGATGACCGGGATCTCGATCGAGTTCCCGGGCGTCAAGGCGCTCGACGGAGTCGACCTCACGCTCCGGCCCGGAGAGGTCCACGCCCTCATGGGCGAGAACGGCGCCGGCAAGTCGACGCTCATCAAGGCGCTCACCGGCGTCTACTCGATCGACTCCGGTCGCATCGTCGTCGACGGCGCCGAGCACACGTTCTCGGGCCCGGGCGAGGCCCAGGCCGCCGGCGTCTCGCCGGTGTACCAGGAGGTCAACCTCTGCGAGAACCTCTCGGTCGCCGAGAACATCATGCTCGGTCACGAGCCGCGCCGCCTCGGCGCGATCGACTGGCGCACGACCCGCCGCCGCGCGGGCGAGATGCTCGCCCGCCTCAACCTCGACATCGACCCGGCCTCGTCGCTCGCGGCCCACTCGCTCGCCGTGCAGCAGCTCGTCGCGATCTGCCGCGCGCTCGTCGTCGAGTGCAAGGTCCTCATCCTCGACGAGCCGACCTCGAGCCTCGACGCGGACGAGGTCGCCCAGCTCTTCGCCGTCGTGCGGCGGCTGCGCGACGAGGGCGTCGCGATCCTCTTCGTCTCGCACTTCCTCGAGCAGGTCTACGAGATCTCGGACCGCATGACGGTCCTGCGCAACGGGAAGCTCGTCGGCGAGTACGTGACCGCCGAGCTCCCGCGCCTCGAGCTCGTCTCCAAGATGATCGGCACCTCGCTCGAGGTGCTCGAGGAGCTCGAGGAGGCACCCAAGCGCTCGGCCGCCGACCGCGACGGGACGACCCCGTTCGTCCAGGCCCTCGGGGTCGGTCGCAAGGGCTCCGTGCAGCCGTTCGACCTCGACGTGTACCCGGGCGAGGTCGTGGGCCTCGCCGGCCTGCTCGGCTCGGGCCGCACCGAGCTCGCGCGCCTGCTCGCCGGCGCGGACCGCGCCGACTCCGGCCAGGTGCGCGTCGGCGGCGCGCTCGCGCGCCTGCGCACGCCGCGCAGCGCGATGCAGCGCAAGATCGCGTTCTCCTCGGAGCACCGCAAGGCCGAGGGCATCGTGGGCGACCTGACGATCCGCGAGAACATCGTGCTCGGGCTCCAGGCGGAGCGCGGCTGGGCACGACGGCTGCCGAAGAAGCAGGTCGACGAGATCGTCGAGACGTACATCAAGGCGCTCGCGATCCGCCCCGGCAACCCGGACGCCCTCATCAAGAACCTCTCGGGCGGCAACCAGCAGAAGGTGCTCCTCGCGCGCTGGCTCGCGACGGCCCCCAAGCTGCTCATCCTCGACGAGCCGACGCGCGGTATCGACGTCGGTGCCAAGGCCGAGATCCAGAAGCTCGTCGCCCAGCTCGCGGGCGAGGGCATGTCGGTCGTGTTCATCTCGGCCGAGCTCGAGGAGGTGCTGCGGCTCAGCCACCGCATCGCCGTCATGCGCGACCGCGTCAAGGTCGCGGAGATCACCAACGACGACGACGTCACGGTCGAGGACGTCGTCGAGCTCATCGCGAGCGGAGGGCAGGAGTCATGAGCACCACGGCACCCGCCTGGCAGCGCGCCGTCCAGCACCGGCTCTTCTGGCCGATCGTCGCGCTGGTCGTGCTGCTGGCGGTCAACACCATCAACAGGCCGAGCTTCCTGTCGATCCGGCTCCAGGACGGGCACCTGTTCGGCTCGCTCGTCAACCTGCTGAAGAACGGTGCGCCGCTGCTGCTCGTCGCGCTCGGCATGACGCTCGTCATCGCGACGCGGGGCATCGACCTGTCGGTCGGCGCGGTCGTCGCGATCTCCGGCGCCGTGGCGCTGAGCTTCATCGCGTCGTCGCCCTCGCCCGAGAGCCTGACGACGGTCCTGGTCGCCGCGGGGATCGCGCTCGCGCTGTCCTTCGTCCTCGGCGTGTGGAACGGCTTCCTGGTCTCGGTCCTCGGGATCCAGCCCATCATCGCGACGCTCGTGCTCATGACCGCGGGGCGCGGCGTCGCGATGCTCATCACGGGCGGTCAGATCACGACGGTCAACAGCGCGCCGTTCAAGGCGATCGGCTCCGGCTTCTGGTTCGGGATCCCCGTCGCGGTCGTGCTCGCGGGCCTGGTGTTCGCCGCGGTCGCGCTGCTCACGCGCCGGACCGCGCTCGGCATGCTCATCGAGTCCGTCGGCATCAACCCGGAGGCGAGCCGCCTCGCGGGCGTCAAGTCCCGCAGCATCATCTGGACTGTGTACGCGGTGTGCGCGCTGTTCGCGGGCCTCGCGGGCCTCATGATCTCGTCGAGCACCATGGCGGCCGACGCGAACAACGCCGGCCTCTTCATCGAGCTCGACGCGATCCTCGCCGTCGTCATCGGCGGCACGTCGCTCGCGGGCGGCAAGTTCTCGCTCTCGGGCACCCTGGTCGGCGTCCTCATCATCCAGACGCTCACCCTCACGGTGACCATGCTCGGCGTCTCGCCGTCCGTCACGCCCCTGTTCAAGGCGATCGTCGTCATCGCGGTCTGCCTCGCGCAGTCCCCGAAGGTGCGCGACCTGGTCGCCGCCCGACGACGTCGCGCGGCCCCGACGGCCGCCGCGGCCGCGGAGGTGAGCGCCTGATGTCCGCCGTGCAGACCCCTGCCCCGACCTCGCCCCCCGACCCCCGGGGCGCCGCGACCGCCGCCCCCGGAGGCCCGTCCATGACCGAGCGACTCACGAGCCGCGTCCGCCTCGACCGGCGCTACCTCCCGGTCCTCGGCACGTTCGCGGTGCTCGCGCTCATGCTCGTGGTGGGTGGCAGCCGGTACGAGAACTTCCTCTCGGCCCGCGTCATCTCCAACCTCTTCATCAACAACTCGTTCCTCATCGTGCTCGCGGTCGGGATGACCTTCGTCATCCTCACGGGAGGCATCGACCTGTCGGTCGGCGCGGTCGTGGCGCTCTCCGGCATCACGACGGCGTCGCTGCTCCAGAGCGGGTGGCCCGTCGCCGTCGTGCTCCTCATCTCGGTCCTCATCGGGACCGTCCTCGGCCTCGCGGTCGGGTTGATGGTGCACGTGTTCGACATCCAACCGTTCATCGCGACGCTCGCGGCGATGTTCCTCGCGCGAGGCCTGTGCTACGTGATCTCGCTCCAGTCGATCCCGATCACGGACGAGTCGTTCGTGGCCCTCGCGGGCTGGAGCCAGGAGTTCGGCGACGGCTGGCGCATCACGACCGCGGTCATCATCTCCCTGGTCGTCGTCGCGATCGCGTTCTACGTGCTGCACTACACGCAGTTCGGCCGCACCGTGTACGCGATCGGCGGCGGCGAGCAGTCGGCGATGCTCATGGGTCTGCCCGTCGCGCGCACCAAGGTGCTCGTGTACGTGGTGAGCGGCACGTGCGCCGGCATCGGCGGCCTGCTCTTCGCGATGTTCTCGCGGTCGGGCTACTCGCTCACGGGCGTGGGGATGGAGCTCGACGCGATCGCGGCCGTCGTCATCGGCGGCACGCTGCTCACGGGCGGGACCGGCTTCGTGCTCGGGTCCGTGCTGGGCGTGCTCGTGCTCGGCCTCATCCAGACGATCATCACCTTCGAGGGCACGCTGAGCTCGTGGTGGACCAAGATCGTCATCGGCGTGCTGCTCCTGGTCTTCGTGATCCTGCAGCGCGTGCTGGTCGTCAGGCGGAGGTGAGCCGGCGGTGCCGGGTCCGCCCCGCGACGTCCACGGACGTCGAGGAGGGCGGGGACCCGGCACCGCGGCCGTCTGCCCGGGCGTCGCGCCCGGGGTTCACCGGAGCTGGACGGGGGCCGGCACCCCTGGGTCGGTCGGGCACGCGCCCGGCCGGCGGTGTGTCACGACACGACCCTTGTCGAATGTGAGCGTTCACACTAGGCTCGGCCACGATCCTGTTAACGCTCACACGCAACGGTGCGTGTCTCTCGACGAAGAGAGGAAGCCCATGGATACGTCCCTTCACCCACCACGGCCCGCAGCGGCTCGCCGCCGCCGGGCGGTCGCCCTCGCGCTCGTGACCGGTCTGGTCGGCACGGTCGCGCTCGCGACGTCCGTGCCCGCCGCGGCCGCGGAGCCCGACCTGCCCGACGGCGCCTGGGTCGACGCGTTCGACGGCGCCGCGCTCGGCGCCGACTGGACCGTCGTCAACCCCGTCCCGGAGGCGCTCGCCGTCTCGGGCGGTGCGCTGCGGCTCACGTCCCAGGCCGGCGACACGTGGCAGACCGCGAACAGCGCCAAGAACGTCGTCATGCTCGACGTGCCCGCCGGCGACTTCACGGTCGTGACGCACCTCGAGGCGCCCGTCGCCACGGTGTACCAGGGCGCGGGGCTCATCGCGTGGCAGGACATGGACAACTACGTCCGGTCCGGCCTGACGTTCGTGGGCAGCCTCTCGCCGTCCGGCCGGGCGATCGAGAACGACGTGGAGAGCGGTGGCGTCTTCTCCGCCGCGAGCTTCACCGACCGTCCGGCGTCGACCGGCGAGACGCTGCGTATGCAGCGCACGGGCGACGTCATCGCGACCTCCTACTGGGACGGCACCGCCTGGCAGCCGGCGGGCTCCGTGACCGTCGACTTCCCGACCACGCAGGTGGGCCTCTACGCGCTCGCCGCGCAGAACGGCGCGTCGCACACCGCGGCCTTCGACTACGTCGCGCTCCAGGCCGCCGAGGGCGCGGACCAGGTGCCCGACGGCGCGTTCACGCTCGCGGGTCCGGGTGACGCGCGGTACCTCGTGGCGACCGACGACGGCCTCGCCCTCGACGACGAGCGCCCGGCGACGACGGTCGCGCTCGACGCGACGGCGGCCGACGGCCCCGAGGGCACGTCCCCGGTGACGCTCGCCGTCGACGACCGGCCCGTCGTCGTCTCCGGGGCGTCCCGGCTCTCCCTCGGGGCCGCGGGCGACGAGGCCACGGCGCTGCGGCTCACCGACGCCGGCGGCGGCAAGGTCTGGCTGCGCAGCGCGGCCGACCCCGAGCAGTACGCCGGCGTGCGCGCGTCCGACGGCGCGCTCGTCCTCGGCCCGCGCGACGCGGCCACGAAGCTCACGATCACGCCCGCCACGAGCGCCGACCACGAGATCACGGTGGACCTCGCCGGCGAGCGCACCGAGATGAGCGACGAGCTGTACGGCATCTTCTACGAGGACATCAACTACGCGGCCGACGGCGGCCTGTACGCCGAGCTCGTGCGCAACCGGTCGTTCGAGTTCACCAGCCAGGACAACGCGTCGTTCAACGGCCTCACCGCGTGGAGCGCGGCGAACCGGGGCGGCGCGACGGCCACGACGCAGGTCGTGAACGACGCAGGGCGGCTCAACGCGACGAACCGCACCTACCTCAACCTCACGACGACCGCCGCCGGTGCCGGGGTGCGCAACGCCGGGTACAACACGGGACTGTTCGTCGAGGAGGGGGAGTCGTACGACTTCTCTGTCTGGGCCCGGTCGGCGACGGCGCAGACCGTCGCCGTGCGCGTCGAGGACAACGCCGGGACCACGGCGTACGCGACCGGACAGGTCGCCGTCGACGGCTCGAGCACGTGGAAGAAGTACGACGTCACGCTCACCGCGACCGGCACGACGAACGCCGGGCGCCTCGCGCTGCTCTCGGGCGCCGCGGGCACGCTCGCGCTCGACCAGGTGTCGCTCTTCCCGCAGGACACGTGGGTCGGCCCGGTCAACGGGACGTCCGTCCTCCGCAAGGACCTCGCCGAGAAGATCGACGCGCTCGACCCGCAGTTCCTCCGCTTCCCCGGCGGCTGCGTGACGAACGTCGGCACGTTCCGCACCTACGAGGAGTCGAACTTCACCGACCGCCGTCGCACGTACCAGTGGAAGGAGACGATCGGCCCGGTCGAGGAGCGCGCGACCAACTGGAACTTCTGGGGCTACAACCAGTCGTACGGCATCGGGTACCTCGAGTACTTCCTCTTCGCCGAGGACCTCGGCGCGACGCCGCTGCCCGTGGTGTCGGTCGGAGCCAACGGCTGCGGCAGCACGATCCCCGAGATGACGGACCCCGCGCAGATCCAGCGCTGGGTGGACGACACGGTCGACCTCATCGAGTTCGCCAACGGCGGCGTGGACACCGAGTGGGGCGCCGTGCGCGCCGAGCTGGGCCACCCCGAGCCGTTCGGCCTGAAGTACATCGGGCTCGGCAACGAGGAGAACACGAAGACGTTCGAGGCCAACTTCCCGGCGTTCCGCGACGCCATCGCGGCCGCGTACCCGGACATCCAGATCATCTCGAACTCCGGTCCGGACGACACGGGCCAGCGCTTCGACGAGCTCTGGGAGTTCAACCGCGAGCAGGACGTCGACCTCGTCGACGAGCACTACTACAACGACCCGCAGTGGTTCCTGGAGAACGACGAGCGCTACGACTCCTACGACCGCGAGGGACCGCACGTGTTCCTCGGCGAGTACGCGTCGCGCGGCAACACGTTCGCCAACGCGCTGTCGGAGGCCGCGTTCATGACGGGCCTGGAGCGCAACTCCGACGTCGTGCGGCTCGCGTCGTACGCGCCGCTGCTCGCGAACGAGTCGTACGTCCAGTGGTCGCCCGACGCGATCTGGTTCGACAACGACGAGTCGTGGGCTCGGTGAACTACTACGTCCAGCAGCTGTTCTCCGCGAACGCGGGCGACGAGGTCGTGCCCAGCACGCACTCCGGCCCGGCGCCGGCGGACGCGACGCTCGACGGCGGCGTGTTCCTCTCCACGTGGAACACGGCCGCGCAGTACGACAACGTGCGCGTGACCGACAACGCGAGCGGCGACGTGCTCTTCTCGGACGACTTCGAGTCCGGTGCGTCGCAGTGGGAGCCCCAGACCGGGACGTGGGCCGCGCAGGACGGCGCCTACGTGCAGTCGGCGACGAACGTCACCGACGCCCGGTCGATCGTCGCCGGCGCGTACGCGAAGGACTGGTCGAGCTACACCCTCGAGCTCGACGCGCGCAAGACGTCGGGCGCCGAGGGCTTCCTCGTCGGCTTCGCCGCGGGCGGCCCGAACGACTACTACTGGTGGAACCTGGGCGGGTGGAACAACTCGCGCCAGGCCCTCCAGCGCGCGTCGGGCGGGAGCGCCAACGAGGTGAAGGCGGTCGAGAACCACAGCATCGAGGCCGGCCAGCCGTACCACGTCAAGGTCGTCGTCGAGGGCTCGACCATCGAGCTCTACCTCGACGGCGAGCTCCAGATGTCCTACGAGCAGCCGTCGACCAAGTCGCTCTACCAGGTCGTCACGCGCGACGACGACACGGGCAACGTCGTCGTCAAGGTCGTCAACCCCACCGCGACCGCGGCGCGCACTCAGGTGCACGTCGAGGGCTCCGAGGGGATCGCGGACCAGGCGACGGTCACGGAGATGGTGGGCGCGCCGTCGGACACCAACACCAAGGCGGACCCCGAGCGGGTCGTCCCGGTGGAGCGGACGCTGACGGGCGTGGGGGAGGAGTTCTCCTACGAGTTCCCCGCCCACTCGATCACGTTCGTCCGGCTGCACGCGTCCGATGCCGCACCCGAGCTCGACCTCGCGGTCGAGGTCTCGCCGCGCTGCCTCGCGGGCAAGGCGTACGTCGCCGTGCGCGCGACGAACGGCGAGGACGTCCCGGTCTCGGTGACGCTCTCCACGCCGTTCGGGCAGAAGGCGTTCGCGGACGTGGCGCCGGGCAAGAACGCGTACCAGTCGTTCGCGACGCGCGCGACGTCGGCCCCGGCCGGCACCGCGACGGTGACGGGCACGGCGGTGCTCGACGGCGAGGAGCTCACGACCTCCTACGACGTCGCCTACGACGCGCTCGACTGCGGCTGATCCCCGCGAGGTAGAACCGCAGGTCGCGAGGTAGAAGCCCCCGGGCTCTACCTCGCGACCGCGGGCTCTACCTCGCACGCTGCTTCCCTCGTGGCCGGTCCGGCGGGCCACGAGGGCGCGGCCCGCGCTCCCTGCGCGGGCCGCCCTCGCACGGCCGCGCGACGACGTCGTCGCGGAACGAGCCGCACGACATCGCACGTCCCGACGCGCGGGCGACGACGCCCCGCGCGCGACCCTGAGGAGCAACGATGCACCCCCGACCGACCGACGGCGTCCGCCGTCGACCCGGCGGCGCGGCCCGGCTGGCCGCCGTGGCGGCGTCCGCCGCGCTCGCCCTGACCGCGTGGGCGCCGACCGCCGTCGCGGCCGACGCCCTCCCGGCGCCCGTCCTCGACCTCGCGTTCGACGGCGACGTCGCCGACGCGAGCACCCTCGCCCACCCCGTGGCCCTGCGAGGGCACGCCGGATCGGCGCCCACCGGCTACTCGTACGTCGACGGGGTCGACGGCCAGGGGCAGGCGCTGCGCCTCGCCGGGAGCACGTACCTCGACCTCGGGTCGTCGACCGCGCTGCAGCCCGAGGACCTCACGCTCTCGTTCTGGGTGGAGCCCGGCGGGAGGCTGTCCGGCGAGCACGTGATCACGTGGAACAAGCGGGCCTACAAATCCGACGGCTGGTACCTGTCGTCGGAGTCGGACACCGTGCCGCTCGCGCTGTCGGTCGGGCCGGCATCGGGCCAGCCGTACAAGGTGCGCGTCGCGAGCTCCGACCGCGCGGCGTTCTTCCCCGCGGACGAGTGGACGCACGTCGTCGTCACGTACGACCACGCGACGAAGGCCGTCGCGTTCTACCGCAACGGCGAGCAGGTGCCGTCCACGGTCGCGAACGCCGTCGGCGGCGACGCGACGGGCGTGCTCGGCTCCGACCCGGCGCTGCCCAAGACGATCGGGTTCAACGGGCCGCAGTACAACGGTGCCTATCTCCGGGCCGCGCTCGACGACTACCGCGTGTACGACGCCGTCGCCGGGCTCGGGGACGTCGTCGGCCTCTACGAGGAGAGCGGGCGCACGGTGGACCGCGACGCGATCGCCCAGGACGACGCCGACGCGCTGTCGCTGCCCGAGCGCGCGACCGTCGCGCTCGTGCTCCCGTCGACGGGCTCGCGCGGGTCGACCGTGACGTGGCGGTCGTCGCACCCCGACGTGATCGCGACGGACGGCACCGTGGTGCGGCCCGCGATCGGCGCGGACGACGCGCACGTCACGCTCACCGCGACCGTGCGCTACCTCGACGGTGAGCCCGTGACGCGCGAGATCGAGGTCGTCGTGCCCGCCCTCGTCGACGAGACGCCGCTCGAGGAGACCGCGCTGCCGTCGGTGCTCCTGTCCGACGACTTCCTCCAGAACGCCGCGGCGAAGGAGCACGAGTACCTGCTGAGCCTCGACTCCGAGACGTTCCTCTACGAGTTCTACAAGGTCGGCGGGCTCACCCCGACGACCTCCGCCGGGTACGGCGGCTGGGAGCGCAGCAACGCGGTGAACTTCCGCGGCCACGCGTTCGGCCACTACCTGTCCGCCCTCGCGATGTCGTGGTCCTCGACGCAGGACGAGGCGACCAAGGACGCGCTGTTCACCGAGATCGAGGAGGGCGTGGGCGGGCTCGCGCGCGTCCAGGACGCGTACGCCGCGGCGCACCCCGGCTCGGCCGGGTACGTCTCGGCGTTCCGCGAGTCGATCCTCGACCAGGTGCAGGGCACCGGGACGTCGGACGAGAACGTCATCGTCCCCTGGTACAACCTGCACAAGGTGCTCGCGGGGCTGCTCGACGTCGCCGAGTACGTCGACGGGCCGGTCGGCGACGAGGCGCTCGAGGTCGCGACCGCGTTCGGGCTCTACGTCCAGGGCCGCGTCTCGACGCTGCCGAGCACCGACGTCATGCTCCGCACCGAGTACGGCGGCATGAACGAGGCGCTCTACGAGCTGTTCGACCTCACGGGCGACGTCCGGATCAAGGAGGCGGCCGAGGCGTTCGACGAGGTGTCGTTCTTCCGCCAGCTCGCCGCGGGCCAGGACGTGCTGCCGGGCAAGCACGCCAACACCCAGATCCCCAAGCTGCTCGGCGCGCTCAAGCGCTACCAGGTGTTCACGCAGAACCCCGAGTACTACGAGCTGCTCACGCCCGCCGAGAAGGACGAGCTGCCGATGTACCTCGCGGCGGCGGAGAACTTCTTCGACATCGTCGTGCGCGACCACACGTACGTCACCGGCGCCAACAGCCAGGCCGAGCACTTCCACGAGCCCGGGTCGTTGCACCAGCACGCCGACGAGCAGGGCACCGCGCGCAACGCGGAGACGGCCGAGACGTGCAACGAGTACAACATGCTCAAGCTCGCGCGCGAGCTGTTCACGCTGAGCAAGGACGTGCGGTACGCGGACTACTACGAGAACGCGTTCATCAACACGATCCTCGCGTCGCAGAACCCCGAGACCGGGACGACGACCTACTTCAACCCCATGGCGTCCGGCTACCACCGCGTGTACAACCTGCCGTTCACCGAGTTCTGGTGCTGCACCGGCACGGGCATGGAGAGCTTCTCCAAGCTCGGCGACTCGATCTACTTCACCGGCCAGGGGTCGGTGTGGGTCAACATGTTCTTCTCCTCGACGGTCGAGCACGCGGCGCAGAACCTGCGGCTCACGCAGGAGGCGAACCTGCCGAACGAGGACACGGTGACCTTCCGGGTCGACGCGCTCGACGGCGGTGCGGTCGCCGAGGGCGCGACGCTGCGCCTGCGGGTGCCGTCGTGGATCGCGGGTGATCCTGGCCTCGAGGTGAACGGCGCGGCCGTCGAGCCGGTCGTGTCCCGCGGGTACGTCGTGCTGCCCGTCGCCGCGGGCGACGTCGTCCGGTACACGATGCCGATGGCGGCGTCCGTCGTCGACACCCCGGACAACCCGTACTTCGTGGCCTTCCGGTACGGACCGGTCGTCCTCTCCGCGAACCTCGGCGAGGTCCCCGAGCCGGCGTGGCAGGGCACGGGCATCCTCGTCCGCTCCGCCACGCGCGACGCCGACGCCCAGACGACCATCACGGCGGCGAACATGGGCGCCGACGAGTGGAAGGAGCGCATCGCCGAGAACCTCGTGCGGGTCGAGGACGACGCCGAGGGCCGGGTCCAGCTCGAGCTGCGGAACACCGCCGACGGCGGCGACCTCGTCTTCACGCCCCACCACACCAACTGGGACGTGACCTATGGGCTCTACCTCAACCTCGACGAGCCGGACTCCGCGGCGTCGCAGGAGCGCATCCTGCGCGCGAAGGAGGCGCTGCGCGACGCCGACCGCACCGTCGACAGCCTGACCAGCTTCGACAACAACAACTTCGAGAACGCGAAGAACCTCAAGCAGAGCGGGTCGTCGGTCGGGACGTTCTCCGGCCGCCAGTTCCGCCACGCGAACGGCACGGGCTGGTTCAGCTACGACCTCATGATCGACCCGGCGTCGGCGTCGAACCACCTGGGCGTCACGCTCTACTCGGGCGACCAGGGCCGCGTCTTCGACGTGTACGTCAACGACGAGAAGCTGAAGACGATCACGACGGTCGCGAACGCTCCGACCCAGGACGAGCAGGGGTTCTACGTCGACACGACGCAGCTCCCCGCGAAGTACCTCGAGATCGGGGAGGGCACGCGGTGGAAGGTCGACAGCGCGGGCGAGTACGTGCTCGACGCGGACGGCGAGCGCATCCCCGTGGTCACCGTGCGGTTCCAGGCGACCGGCGGCTGGGCCGGGGGAGTGTTCGGCGTCAGGGTCGACCGCGCGGCGTCGTACGACGCGACGCCGGGACTCGCGGCGCTCGCGTTCGACACGGGATCGCTCGCCCCCGCGTTCGACACGGTGGTGACGGACTACACGCTCACCGTCCCCGAGGGCACGGCGAGCGTCGTGCTCGACGCCGACCCGCACGTGCCGAGCGGCCTGGTCCGCGTCGACGGCGTGCTGATCGACGACACGCAGGGCCGCACCGTGCCCCTCCCCGCGGACGGGTCGGGGCGGACCGTGGAGGTCGTCGGCGTCGCGCAGGACCACGAGACGGCCACGACCTACCGGGTCGAGATCGTGCCGGGGGCGACGGAGGTCGTGCCGCTCGACGTCGAGGTCTCCCCGCGGTGCCTCGCCGGCAAGGTCTACGTGGCCGTGCGGGCGACGAACGCGGGCGACGTTCCCGCCGACGTCACCCTCACGACTCCGTACGGCACGAAGACGTTCGCGGGAGTGGCCCCGGGGGCGAACGCCTACCAGTCGTTCGCGACCCGCGCGACGTCGGTCGAGTCCGGGACGGTCACGGTGACGGGCGCGGCGGTCGTCGAACGGGCGCCCGAGGGCACTCCGGTCACCACGACCTCCGAGGTCGCCTACGACGCCCACACCTGTCGTTGACGGCAGACCTCCGCCCTGCCGAGGTAGAGCCCTGGTAGGCCGAGGTAGAGGCGCAGTCCGCCGAGGTAGAGGCCTGGTCATGACCACGCCTCTACCTCGCGGGACCAGGGCTCTACCTCGGCGGGACGGGTAGACCTGCCCACGCGGTGACGTCCTCGTCCGCACGAGCAGGGGTACCCATGTTCACGCTCACATGTTAACGTTCACATCGAGTCGGACCGGCAGCCGGCACGACCGTTCGGCGAGGACGCCGAGATCGACGACGAGGAGTCACCGATGACCTCACGCCACCAGCACTCGGCGCCCCGTGGCGCCGCCCCACCTCGCTCCGGCGACCGTTCGACCGTGACCTCCCGTCGCGGGCCGGCGCTCCGCGGGCGCCGCGCGATCGCCGCCCTGCTCGGGGCCGGCCTGGTCGCGCCTCTCGCGCCGCTTGCCGCCACCGCGGCCCCCGGCCAGACGACGCTGTCCGGCTCGGGCGTCGCCGGCGCCGTGAGCGGTGCCGCCCTCGCGACGGCTGCCGAACCCACCACGGACGGCCTGCAGCTCTGGCTCCCGCTCGACGAGACCGAGGGCACCGTCGCGCGCGACGCGTCGGGCCACGGCCTCGACGCCGCGCTCGTCGGCACGGGCGGCGGGTGGCGCGAGGGCCAGGGGCTGACGTTCGGTGGTGCGAACCACGTCGACCTTCCCGACGACCTCCTGGCCGGCTACGACGCCGTGACGGTGAGCGCCGACGTGTGGGTCGACGCGTCGCTGACCGGCAACTACTTCTTCTACACCCTCGGCAACCCGGCGGTCGGGAGCCCCCAGTCCGGCAACGGCTACCTGTTCTCGACCGGCAACGCGAACTACCGCGGGACCATCTCCGACCTCGCGTGGGGCCGTGAGCAGAACACGGCCAAGGCCCCGGCGGCCGCGCTCCAGCGCGGCGTCTGGAAGACCGTCACGTACACGCTCGGGGGTGGCACCGCGCGCCTCTACGAGGACGGCGCGCAGGTCGGGCAGAACACCGCCGTGACGATCACGCCCGGCGCGATCGGCGGCGGCACCACGACCGCCAACGCGCTCGGGAAGTCGGCCTACGCCGCCGACAACCTCTTCAAGGGCCGCATGAAGGACTTCCGGCTCTACGACCGCGCGCTCACCGCGCAGGAGGTCGCCGACCTCGCCTCGGACGCCGCGCAGGACGCCGTCGCGGCCGACGCCGCCGCGCTCGACCTGGGCGACACGAGCGCCGTCGTCACGGACCTCGCGCTCCCGGCGAAGGGCGTCGGCGGCTCGGCGGTGACCTGGGCCAGCTCCGACGAGGCCGTCGTCTCCGCGAGCGGCGCGGTCACGCGCCCCGCGGGCGACGAGCCCGCCACCGCGACCCTCACCGCGACGGTGACGCTGCGCGGCGCGACCGAGACCCGCACGTTCGACGTCACGGTCCTCCCGGGCGACGGCGACCAGGCGAAGGCCGACGCTGCGGCGGCGGCGCTGGAGGTGACGAACCTCGACGACGTGCGCGGCAACCTGACCCTGCCCACCACGGGCCTGCACGGCGCGAGCGTGGCCTGGGCTGCGTCGTCGGGCACGATCACGCCCACGGGCGAGGTGACGCGACCCGCGCACGGCCAGGACGCCGAGACGGTGACGCTCACCGCGACGGTGACGGTCGGCGCGGCCACCGCGACGCGCGAGCTCGAGGCCCACGTCCCCGCGCTGCCCGAGCAGGAGGAGCTCGAGGGCTACCTGTTCTCGTACTTCGTCGGCGAGGGCACGGCGACGGGCGAGCAGGTCTACTTCGGCCTGAGCCAGGGCAACGACCCGCTGAAGTACCAGAACCTCAACGACAACCAGCCCGTGCTGACGTCGGAGCTGGGCGAGGAGGGCCTGCGGGACCCGTTCATCATCCGCTCGCCCGAGGGCGACAAGTTCTACCAGATCGCGACCGACCTCAAGATCTACGGCAACGGCAACTGGGACGCGTCCCAGCGCACGGGCTCGAAGTCGATCATGGTGTGGGAGTCCACGGACCTCGTGAGCTGGACGGACCAGCGCCTGGTCAAGGTCTCGCCCGACACCGCGGGCAACACGTGGGCGCCCGAGGCGTACTACGACGAGAGCATCGGCGCGTACGTCGTGTTCTGGGCGTCGAAGCTCTACGCGGAGGACGACCCGAACCACACGGGCAACACCTACAACCGCATGATGTACGCCACGACCCGCGACTTCGTGACGTTCAGCGAGGCGCAGGTGTGGGTCGACCCGGGCTACTCGGTCATCGACTCGACCGTGACGCTGCACGACGGTGAGTACTACCGCTTCACCAAGGACGAGCGGAACAACACGTCGTCCACGCCGTGCTCCAAGTTCATCCTCGGCGAGAAGTCGGCCGAGCTGCGCTCGACGGACTACGAGTTCATCACCGACTGCATCGGCAAGGCGAACTCGCTCGGCGGCGGGATCAACCAGGGCGAGGGCCCGACGATCTTCAAGTCGAACACCGAGGAGAAGTGGTACCTCTTCATCGACGAGTTCGGCGGGCGCGGCTACGTGCCGTTCGAGTCGACCTCGCTCGACGCGGCCGAGTGGACCATGTCCACCGACTACCAGATGCCGTCGCGCCCGCGCCACGGCACGGTGCTCCCGGTGACGCAGGCCGAGTACGACCGCCTGCTCAGCACCTACCAGCCCGACGCGTTCGTCGAGTCCGTCGACGACGTCGCGGTCACGGTGCAGACGGGCTCCGCGCCCGTGCTTCCCGCGACCGTCACCGCCCACTACGCCGACGGGTCCAGCGGCCCGGCCGACGTCACGTGGGACACGGTCGACCCGGCGTCGTACGCGCAGGCGGGGTCGTTCGAGGTCGCCGGGTCCCTCGGCGGCGGCGTGAGCGTCCGCGCCCGCGCGGTCGTCACGGTGACCGACGACGTCGTCCCGGTCGAGGGACTGAGCGTCGCCCCCGAGTCGCTCCAGGTGGGCGTCGGCGGGACGCGGCAGCTCTCCGCGACGGTCACGCCCGCCAACGCGACGGCGCGCGCGATCACGTGGGCGTCGGACGACGCGGACGTCGCCACGGTCTCGGCCGACGGCGTCGTCACGGGCGTCGGCGAGGGCCACGCGATGGTCACCGCGACCACGGCCGACGGGTCGCGCACGGCATACGTCGCGGTCGAGGTGACCACCGAGATCCCGGGCCTGGTCGTGCGGTACGCGCTCGACGAGACGAGCGGCACGTCGGCGGCGAACACCGCGCCGGGGTCGTCGTTCGGCCCCGCGACGCTCACCAACGGAGCGGCGTTCTCCGGGACCGGCGAGGGCGTGACGCTCGACGGGACGAACGACTACGTCGACCTGCCCGACCACCTGCTCGCCGGGCTGACCGACGTCACGGTCGGGCTCGACGTCAAGGTCGCGACCGACCAGGCGACGCCGTACTTCATCTACGGCCTCGGCAACACGAGCGGCACGGCGGGCGACGGGTACCTGTTCACCACCGGCAACGCCTACCGCACGTCGATCGCGACGGGGAACTGGACGACCGAGCAGACCGTCACCAAGAACGCGAACCTGCAGCGCGGGGTGTGGAAGCACCTCACGTACACGCTGTCCGGCACGACGGCCGTGCTCTACGAGGACGGCGTCGAGGTGGGCCGCCAGACCGGCGTCACCATCGACCCGAAGGACATCGGCAACGGCTCGACGCTCGCCAACTACCTCGGCCGCTCGCTGTACTCGGGCGACCGCTACCTCAAGGGCTCGGTGCGCGACTTCCGGATCTACGACCGCGCGCTCACGGCCGACGAGGTGTACCAGGTCGGGGCCGACCACACGGCGGTCACCGGGGCGGAGCTCGACGCGCTCAAGGTGCCGGCGATCGTCGACGGCGCGAGCTCGACCGTCACCCTGCCCGTCGTGCCGGGGACGGACGTCTCGGCGCTCGCGCCGCTGCTCACCGTGTCGCCGCGCGCGACGGTGACGCCCGCGAACGGCTCGGTGCAGGACTTCACGCAGCCCGTGGAGTACACCGTGACCGGCCCGGACGGGTCGTCGCGCACGTGGACGGTCCAGGCGAAGGAGATGGGCAGCCCCGTGCTCCCCGGGAAGTACGCGGACCCGAACATCGCGCAGTTCGGCGACACGTTCTACCTCTACGCGACGACCGACGGCACGCCGGGCTGGGGCGGCAAGGACTTCTACGTCTGGAAGTCCACCGACCTCGTGACGTGGGAGCGCTCGGAGCAGCCGTTCCTCACGCTCGACGGCGCGAACGGGAACGTCCCGTGGGCGACCGGCAACGCGTGGGCGCCCACGATCATCGAGCGGGACGGGAAGTACTACTTCTACTTCTCGGGCCACAACCCGACGTACAACCGCAAGACGATCGGCGTCGCGGTGGCCGACAGCCCCGAGGGTCCGTTCACCGCGCAGCCGACGGCGATGATCACCAACGGCGAGGCGGTCACCTCCGGCCAGGCCATCGACCCGGCCGCGTTCCGCGACCCGGAGACCGGGAAGCACTGGCTCCTGTGGGGCAACGGCGGCCCGTCGAACGGGCCGGTCATGGCGGAGCTGAACGACGACATGACGTCGATCAGGCAGGACACGCTCCGGCGCATCCCCGGCCTGACCGACTTCCGCGAGGGCCTGTTCCTCAACTACCGGGACGGCGTCTACCACCTCACGTACTCGATCGACGACACGGGGTCGGAGAACTACCGCGTCGGCTACGCGACGTCGGACAGCATCGACGGCCCGTGGACGTACCGCGGCGTGATCCTCGAGAAGGACGCCTCGCAGGGCATCCTCGGGACCGGGCACAGCTCGATCCTCAACGTCGAGGGCACGGACGACTGGTACATCGCGTACCACCGGTTCGCCATCCCCGGCGGCAACGGGACGAACCGGGAGACGACGATCGACCGCCTCACGTTCGGCGACGACGGCCTCATCCAGGAGGTCGTCCCGACGCTCGAGAGCGTGGACCCGGTCGACGTGTCGCCGGCGCCGACGGTCGAGCTGACCGTCGAGGCCACCCCGCGGTGCCTCGCGGGCAAGGTCTACGTCGCGGTGCGGGCGACGAACGCGGGCGACGTGCCCGCCGACGTCACCCTCACGACGCCGTACGGCACGAAGACGTTCGCGGGCGTGGCCCCGGGGGCGAACGCCTACCAGTCGTTCGCGACGAGGGCGGTCTCCGTGCCCGCGGGCACGGCCACCGTCACGGGGACCGCGGTGCTCGACGGCGCCCCGGTCACCACGCCCTACGACGTCGCCGTCGCTGCCCACACCTGCGGCTGACACCACCCCGCCGAGGTAGAGCCCCGGTAGGCCGAGGTAGAGGCGTGGTCACGACCACGCCTCTACCTCGCGGGACCGGGGCTCTACCTCGGCGGCACGACCTGCATCTCGACGAGGAGAGGACGACATGATTCCGACACACCGAGCACGCTCGGCGCTCGCCGCCGGGCTCGTGGGGGCGCTCGCCGCCACGACGCTCGCCGCCACCGTCGCGGCGCCCGCCGCCGCGGACGTCGGCGGGCCCACCGACGACGGGCTCGTCGCCTGGTACCCGCTCGACGCCGCGAGCACGGCCGGCGGCACGACGGCGAACCTGGCCGAGGGCTCGACCTTCGGCCCGGCCACCGTGGTGGGCGGGACGGCGACCGCCGACGGCACGACGCTCGACGGGACCGACGACTACGTCGACCTGCCCGACCACCTGCTGGCCGGCCTCATCGACGTCACCGTGAGCCTCGACGTGCTCGTGAGCCAGGACCAGGGCACGCCGTACTTCGTCTACGGGCTCGGCAACTCGAGCGGGTCGAACGGCAACGGCTACCTGTTCACGACCGGCAACGCCTACCGGACCTCGATCGCCACGGGCAACTGGTCCACCGAGCAGACGGTGACCAAGGGCTCCAACCTGCAGCGCGGCGTCTGGAAGACCCTCACCTACACGCTCACCGGCACGACCGCGACGCTCTACGAGGACGGCGTGCCGGTCAAGCAGGCCACGAACGTCACGACCGACCCCGGCCAGATCGGCGGCGGGCAGACGACCGCGAACTACGTCGGCCGCTCCCTCTACTCGGGCGACCGCTACCTCAAGGGTCAGGTGCGCGACTTCCGCCTCTACGACCGTGCGCTGAGCGCGACGGAGGCGGGCGAGCTCGCGGCCGGGACCTCGTCGGCCGCCGCGGACGCCGACCTCACGGCGCTCGACCTCGGCGACACGAGCGCCGTCACGGAGAACCTCGTGCTGCCCACGACGGGCGCGCAGGGCTCGCTCGTCACGTGGACGTCGTCGGACGCGGGCGTCGTCAGCGCCGCGGGCAAGGTCACGCGGCCCGCCGCGGGCGAGGACGACGCGACCGTGACGCTCACCGCGCTCGTCACGCGCGGCGCCGTCGCGCGCACGGCGCAGTTCGACGTCACGGTGCTCGCCCACCTCGCACCCGCCGACGCGGTCGCGTGGGACGCGAGCCACGTCGTCGTGCCGCACCTCGACGACGTGCGCGGCAACCTCACGCTGCCCGCGGCCGGCGCGAACGGCTCCACGCTCACGTGGGAGAGCGCCGACCCGACGGCGGTCTCGGCCACGGGAGAGGTGACGCGGCCCGCCCACGGCGAGCCGGCCGCCGTCGTGCGGCTCACCGTGACGGCGACCAAGGACGGCGCGACCGCGACGCACACGTACGACGCCACGGTCCGCCCGCTGCCCGCCGAGGCCGACTACGAGGGCTACTTCTTCCCGTACTTCGAGGGCGAGAGCACCGCGGACGGCGAGTCGGTCTACTTCAGCGCGAGCAACGGGAACGACCCGCTCGACTGGGTCGAGCTCAACGACGGCGAGCCCGTGCTCACGTCGACGCTCGGGGAGAAGGGCCTGCGCGACCCGTTCATCATCCGCTCGCCCGAGGGCGACCGGTTCTTCCTCCTCGCGACCGACCTGCGCATCTACGGCGGCAACAACTTCGGCAACGCGCAGGAACGCGGGTCGCGCGCCCTGATGATCTGGGAGTCGACCGACCTCGTGCACTGGTCCGACCAGCGCATGGTCACCGTGTCGAGCGCGTACGCCGGCAACACGTGGGCGCCCGAGGCGTTCTGGGACGCCCAGCGCGGCGAGTACATCGTCTACTGGGCCTCGGCGCTCTACCCCACGACGTCGACCGACGGCCGTCGCATCGCCGACTCCTACCAGCGCATGATGTACGCGACCACGCGCGACTTCGTGACGTTCTCCGAGCCGCAGGTGTGGATCGACGAGAAGCGCGGCAACGGCCTCGGGATGATCGACTCGTCGATCGTCGAGCACGACGGCACCTACTACCGGTTCACCAAGGACGAGGCGTACATGATCCCGCGCCTCGAGAAGTCGACGGACCTGCGCTCGACCGACTGGGACCTCGTCGCCGAGAAGATCGGCTACGGCCAGCCCAACCCGTGGGGCGGCACGCTCACCGCGGGCGAGGGGCCGACCGTCTTCAAGTCGAACACCGAGGAGAAGTGGTACCTCTTCGTCGACCAGCCGAGCTACCACGGCGGGCAGGGGTACCTCCCGCTCGAGTCCACCGACCTCGACTCGGGCGTGTGGACGTCCGTCGACGCCCACCTGCCGAGCAGCCCGCGGCACGGCACGGTCCTGCCGATCACGGCCGCCGAGCACGCCGCGCTGCTCGCGGCCTACGGCGAGCAGCCCCCGGCGCCCGAGCTCGACCTCGCGGTCGAGGTCACGCCGCGCTGCCTCGCCGGCAAGGCGTACGTCGCCGTCCGCGCGACGAACGGCGAGGACGTCCCCGTCACCGTGACGCTCACGACGCCGTACGGCGAGAAGGCGTTCGCCGACGTCGCGCCGGGCAAGAACGCCTACCAGTCGTTCGCCGCCCGCGCGACGACGGTGCCGGCCGGGACCGTCACGGTGACCGGCGTCGCGACCCTCGACGGGAAGGAGGTGACGACCACGCGCGAGGCGCAGGTCGACGCGCTCGACTGCGCCTGACACCCGCGAGGTCGCACCCCGCCGGGGTAGAGGCGAGGTACCGCGAGGGAGAGGCGTGGTCACGACCACGCCTCTCCCTCGACGGACCAGAGCTCTGCCTCGGCGACGTGGCGGCCGGCGGAAACCAGCACGAGCGTCGGACGCGGGGCTTCCCTCCTTGCCGCCGACGACGCTTCCACCACTCGACGACGAGTGAGAAGGAGCGACAGCTCATGCACGTGCACGACTCCAGCTATTCGCGGCGGGCCGTCCTGCGGCTCGGGGCGCTGGCCGCCGGGGCGACCGGCGCCGTCGCGCTCGCGGGCGGCGGCAGCGCGCTCGCCGCGCCCCCCGTCCCGGCGTTGACGGTCCCGAGCGGACCGCCCGTCAGCCGGGCCTTCCTGCGGTCCCTCGACCGCTCGGTGACCCTCGACGGCTGGGCCGCCGAGCCGTTCCCGATGTCCGACGTGACGCTCGCCCCGAGCGTCGCGACGCGCTCGCAGGACCAGATCCTGCACCTCGCGCGCGAGTACCCCGTGGACCGTGTCCTCGCGGTGTTCCGACGCAACGCGGGGCTCGACACGAAGGGCGCGTCCGCGCCCGGCGGCTGGGAGGGCTTCGGCCACGCCAACGAGCAGCCGTGGGGCCCCGACGACTACCCCGGCCGCGCCAGCACCCAGACCGCGAACCTCCTGCGCGGGCACTACGGCGGGCACTTCCTGTCGATGGTGTCCCTGGCGTACGCGAGCACCGGCGAGACGGTGTTCCGCGACAAGGTGGACCAGATCGTCGAGGGGCTCGGCGAGGTCCAGACGGCGCTCGCGGCCATGGGCCGGTTCAGCCACACGGGGTTCCTCGCCGCCTACGGCGAGTGGCAGTTCAGCCAGCTCGAGAAGTACGCGCCGTACGGCGAGATCTGGGCGCCGTACTACACGTGCCACAAGATCATGGCCGGGCTGCTCGAGGCCTATCGCCTCGCGGGCAACGACCAGGCGCTCGAGCTCGCGTCGTCCATGGCGGCGTGGGTGCACAGCCGCCTGTCGGTGCTGCCGCAGGCGCAGCTCGACCGGATGTGGGGCATCTACATCGCGGGCGAGTACGGCGGCATGAACGAGGTGCTCGCCGACATCGCGTCGATCACGGGCGACGACACCTACGTCGCCACCGCGAAGCTGTTCGACCTCAACACGCTCGTCGACGCGAGCGCCGCGGGCACCGACACGCTCAACGGCAAGCACGCGAACCAGCACATCCCGCAGTTCCCCGGGTACCTCAAGGTGTACGACCTCACGGGCGAGGAGCGGTACCGCCAGGCCGTCGAGGGCTTCTGGGGCATGGTCGTACCCGGGCGCACGTACGCGCACGGCGGGCACGGGGAGGGCGAGCTGTTCGGCCCGCCGAACACGGTCGCGGGCGACATCGGCGCGCGCAACGCCGAGACGTGCGGCACGTACAACATGCTCAAGCTCTCGCGGCTGCTCTACTTCCACTCGCTCGACCCGAAGTACATGGAGTTCTACGAGCGCGGGCTGCTCAACCACGTCGTCGGCTCGAAGAAGAACACGCAGTCCACGACGAGCCCCGACGTGACCTACATGTACGGCGTCAACCCGGGCACGCGCCGCGAGTACGGCAACACCGGCACGTGCTGCGGCGGCACCGGGCTCGAGAACCACGTGAAGTACCGCGACTCGGTCTACTTCCGCTCGGTCGACGGCGAGGTGCTGTACGTCAACCTCTACCTCGCGTCCACCCTGACCTGGGAGGCGAAGGGCTTCGAGGTCGTCCAGGAGACGCAGTACCCGAAGGTCGGCGCGACCCGTCTCACGGTGAACGGCTCTGGGCAGCTCGACGTGCGCCTGCGCGTGCCCGGCTGGGTGCGCAAGGGCTTCGCGGTGACGGTCAACGGGGTGGAGCAGGAGCTCGACGCCGTGCCGGGGACGTACGTGAGCGTCTCGCGCTCGTGGTCGCCGGGCGACGTCGTCGACGTGACCATGCCGCTGAGCATCCGCGCCGTGCCGACGCTCGACAACCCCGCGATCCAGAGCATCGAGAACGGCCCGACCGTCCTGCTCGCGCGCAGCGCGTCGCGCGAGTACCTCAAGCTGTCGCTCTACGCCCACATGGGCCTCGACGGCACGCTCGAGGGCGCGTTCACGGACCTCGGGAACGGGTACTTCCGCCTCGGGGACCTCACGTTCGAGCCCGCGTGGTCGGGCGACGACACGCAGTACCACATGTACGTCGAGCGCTCCGAGCCGCGCGTGGTCTTCGCGGGGCTCGACAGCGGCGTCGCCAACGCTGCGCGGGCGAACGGGACGACGTTCCTCGACGTCGTGTGGGGCGACGGCGGCTTCGCCGACCGCGCCGCGTTCCTCCAGAAGGTCCAGCGCACGGTCGAGCAGTTCACCGCGGACGGCCTCCTGAGCCGCCGCGACGGTCAGAAGGTCCTGGTCACGGCAGGGAAGGCGAGGCTGGCATGAGCGCGCGCACCAACTCATCGCGGGGTGCGGGCTCGACCGTGCTCATCCCGCTCGGGGACCAGCCGCCGGCACCGCGGGCCCGACGGCGCGTGGTCGCCACCGCGACCGCGCTCGCCCTGGCCCTCACGGGCGCGGGCGTCGGGGCGTGGGCCGCGACCTCCGGCCCCGGCGGCGAGATCCTGGCCGCGGCCGACGAGGCGTCGTCGAACGTCGCGCTGATCGGCACGCCGGAGGCAAGCTACACCGCGTCGTGGAACAAGGTCGAGGCCGTGAACGACGGCGCCGGCGTGAGCACCGGGGGAGCGCACGACGCGACCTGGGCGACGTGGAGCGGGGACCGCCCCGCGACGCAGTGGCTCGAGTACTCCTGGCCCGCGCCGGTGACGGTGGACCGCTCCGTCGTCCGGTTCTGGTCGGACGGCACCGACGCGAACGGCGACAACGTGCGCGTCCCGGCGTCCTGGAAGCTCCAGTACTGGGACGCGGCCGCCGGCGCGTTCGTCGACGTCCCCCACCCGAGCGGCTACCCGACCGACCGCCTCGCGACCAACGAGACGACGTTCGACGCGGTCACCACGACGCGTCTGCGGGCGACGTTCGACGCGCTGCGGGAGACCACGGCGACGACGTACTCGGCCGTCGGGGTCTCCGAGTGGGAGGTCTGGGGAACGGGCGGGGTCGAGGAGCCCGAGCCGGTCGACCCGAACGGGCCGATCGACTACTCGCCCGTCCACATCCCCACGGACGTCGGCGTCCTGCCCGACCTCCCGGCCGAGATCGACGCGATCTTCACCGACGGTCGCGTCGAGACGGTCGCGGTCGACTGGGAGGACGTCACGACCGACGACGTCGCCGCCGCGGGGGCGTTCGAGGTCACCGGGACCTCGGACGAGCTCGTCGAGCCGGTGAGCGGCACGGTGCACGTGCGCGACGGCGAGCCGGGCGCGATCACGGCGGTCGACCACGTGAGCGTCGTGACGCTCGCGGGCACGGCCCCGGCGCTCCCCGCGACGGTCACCGCCGAGTACGAGGACGCGTCGAAGGACAGCCGCGTCCCCGTGACGTGGGACGCGGTCGACCCGGCGGACTACGCCGAGCCCGACGGGCTGTTCTTCGTCGACGGCGACGTCGAGGGGACGGACGTGCCCGCCGAGGCCGTCGTGTTCGTCGTCGCGCCCGACACGGGCGAGGACACGACGCCGCCCACGGTGACCGTGACCGCGCAGCCCGGCCCGGCGACGTCGGGCTGGTACGTGCAGCACCCGACCGTCACGGTCGTGGCGTCCGACAACCGCGACCCCGCACCGGCGGTCGAGGTCTCGGTCGACGGGGGTGCGTGGTCCGCGTACGACGGCCCGTTCGCGATCGACGAGGACGGCGTGCGCACCGTCGAGGCGCGCGCGACGGACGCGACCGGCAACGTCGGCTCGGGCTCGCGCGAGCTCCGCGTGGACACCGTGGCGCCCGCGACGGTCGCGACCCTGCGCGAGGTCGGCAGCAGCGTCGAGATCACGCTCGCGGCCACGGACGCGGGCTCGGGCGTGGACAAGGTCCAGTGGGAGGGGCCCGGAACGTTCTGGGGCACCTACACCGAGCCGTTCACGCGCGCGCTCACCGACGAGCCGCAGGTCATCGAGTTCGCCGCGACCGACGCGGCGGGCAACGAGGAGGTGCGCCAGCAGGTCGTGCTGCCCGCGCTCGGCGACGAGCCGGAGCTCGACCTCGCGGTCGAGGTCTCGCCGCGCTGCCTCGCGGGCAAGGCGTACGTCGCCGTGCGCGCGACGAACGGCGAGGACGTCCCGGTCTCGGTGATGCTCTCCACGCCGTTCGGGCAGAAGGCGTTCGCGGACGTGGCGCCGGGCAAGAACGCGTACCAGTCGTTCGCGACGCGCGCGACCTCGGCCCCGGCCGGCACCGCGACCGTCACGGCCACCGCCGCCGTCGGCGGGGAGGAGGTGACCACCACGGTCGACGCGCCGTTCGACGCGCTCGACTGCGGCTGACCCGTCGCCCCACCTCGCCGAGGGAGAGCACGGGTACCTCTACCTCGCCGGGGCGGGTTATCACAGACCCCCGGGCGGTGTGCCGGCACCGCCCGGGTCCGGCTCGGCCCTCGTCGCTCCTCGGAGCGGCGGGGGCCGAGCCTCGTGCTGCCCGGGTCCGGCCGGCGGCGGGCGGGTGAACAACCTGGACGCGTGTTCAGTTCAGGCGTCCAAGATGGCAAGATGATCGCGGCTGGACGCTCGTCCAGCCGGGTTCGGGGGGACCCAGCAGCGCCCACCCCGGGCCGGACGAAGAGGTTCATCGCGTGACGACCACCCGCAGGCTGCTCGCCGCCCTCGTGATCGCCGGCTCCCTCCTCGTGCCCGCCGGAGCGGCCTCGGCCGCCGCCCTCGCCGCCACGTCCCCGGACCCGGCCGACGGCGTGCGCGTGAGCGTCGAGATCACCGAGCGCGAGGTGCCCGCCGTGCCGCGGGTCGTCGTCGTGGGCGAGGGCCCGTTCGTCGTCGGCGGCGAGCTCGTGGTCCGCGGCAGCGGCCTCGCGCCGCACACGACCTACGAGGTCTGGCTCGAGAGCGAGCCGGTTCTGCTCGGCACGGTCACGACCGACGCCGACGGCGCGTTCGAGCTCGTGACGACGATCCCGGTCGGGACGGCCCCGGGCGAGCACCACGTCCGCCTCGTCGCCCCGGGGGTCGGCGCCGACGTGCTGTCCGAGCCGTTCGTCGTCCTCGCCGCGCCGGGCGAGCCCCAGGAGCCGGGCGGCACGCCGTCCACCGGCACGGGCGGGACGGGCGGCGGCGGGACGTCGGCGTCCCCGCGCCCGGGCGGGCTCGCCACGACCGGCACCGGGCTCGTCGGGGCCGCCGTCCTCGCGGGGGTGGCCGTCGCGGCTGGTGCCGCGCTGCGCCGTCGGGCGCACAGGGACCGGCCCGCCGCCTGACCACGGCCGGGGCAGAGGGTCCGCGCGACGAGGCGGTGGACGCGCGGTTCAGTCCTCGGCGACGGGGTCCGCCGCGGGCTCGGCCGCCTGGTCCCCGACGCCGGCACGCTCGTCGGCGGCACGCTCCGCCGCGTCCATCGCGCGGTCGTCCACGACGAGCATGCCCAGCAACGTCGCCGCGGACACCGCCGCCATGACGACGAACACGCTCCGCAGCCCGAACACCTCGCCGAGCAGGCCGCCGACCGCCGCTCCGAGAGGCATCGTCCCCCACGCGACGAGCCGGTAGCAGGAGTTGAGGCGGCCGAGCAGAGCGTCGGGCGTGATCCGCTGGCGGAGCGAGACGGTGACGACGTTCCACACGGCGATCCCCGCGCCGCCCACGGCGTAGACGGCGCCGATCACCCACGCGTTCGTCGTCACCGCGGGGACCCCCACCAGCGCGACCGTGCTGAGCACGGTCAGCGCGAGGGAGCGCGCCCGCCCGACGACCAGGACGACGCGCTCGGCGACGAACGAGCCGGCGAACGCGCCCACTGCGGTCGTCGTGAGCAGCACGCCGTACGCGGGCTCGGACAGCCCCAGGGGGGAGTCGGGACCGACGGCGTAGAGCACGAAGATCGCGAACGCGGCGTTGCTCGCGAAGTTGATGCCGCCGACCATGAGGGCGAGCGTGCGCAGGATCCGGTCGTGCCACAGGAAGCGCAGGCCCTCCGCGATGTCGGCCCGGAGCGTCGTGCGGGTCGTGCGCTCGGGGCGGTACGAGCCGGGCAGGCCGACGAGCAACCCGACGGCGAGCGCCCAGAGCGCGCCCGGGAGCCCGAACGCCACGGCCGCGCCCGCCGCGACGAGCAGGCCGCCGAGCGGGGGCCCGACGAACTGGTTGGCGGTGAGCTCCGCCGCGTACAGCCGCCCGTTCGCCCGGGGGAGCGCGGTGCGCGGGACGACCTGCGGCAGGATCGACTGTGCCGAGGTGTCGTAGAGCGTCTCGGTGACGCCGACCCCGAACGCGACGACGTAGAGCACGACGATGCTCCCGGCGTCCGGCACGAGCGCGACGGCCGCGAGCGCGACCACGAGCAGCGCCCGCGCCACGTTGGCGCCGATCATCGCGCGGCGACGGTCGAGCCGGTCGGCGAGCGCGCCGGCGGGCAGCGCGAAGAGGAGCCAGGGCAGGGTGAGGGCGAACGTCAGCCCGGCGACGAGCGCGGGGGAGTCGGTGTACCGGACCGCGACGAGCGGCAGCGCGACCTTGAGCACGCCGTCCGCGAGGTTGGACACCGTGGACGCCGTCCAGAGGCGCCGGAACGGCGCTCCCAGGGGCGTGCCGGCCGGGCGTCGTCGGCGGGGTGCGGAGACCATGGCGCCCAGCATGGCACAGTGATCGAGAAATCCCAATCGATCGGTCGATCTCGATCGCTCGACGTACGATGGGTGCCATGAGCGCCGAGCCCACGCCCCAGGACCCCGCGCCCGGCTCGGGCGCCACGACGCCCGGGGTGCCCGGACGGCGACCTCCCACGGCGCTCGAGGCCAAGGCGCTCGCCCACCCCCTGCGCCAGCGCATCGTCCGGCAGTGCGGCACGCGCGAGATGACCAACAAGGAGCTCGCCGACCACCTCGGCGTCGCGCCCGGCACGGCCCTCCACCACGTCCGGCTCCTCGTCCGCGCGGGTCTGCTCGAGCCCGCGGAGGTGCGGACCGGTGCGGGGGGTGCGCTCGAGCGCCCCTACCGCGCGACCGGCGCGACCTGGTGGCTCGACGACCCCCTGCGCGGCACCGCGCCCGACGTCCGGTTCGGGCCCGTCGCCGCCGCGCTCGACGACGCCCTCGCGGCCGGACCCGACGCCGTCACGACGTCCGCCGCGTTCCGGCTGCACCTCTCCGACGACGACGTCGCCGAGCTCGACCGGCGCATCCTCGCCGTCCTCGACGAGTACGTGGCGACCGACGACCAACGCCTCGACCGCCCCCTCCACCGCGGGCTGTTCCTCCTGCACCGCCCGCCGTCCTGACCTCCTGGGGATCGGCTCGGTCCGCCGCCCGCGTGATGACGAGAGGCGAGAAGTGGCCGCGGGCAGGGCCTGGAGGGGCCGCTTCTCACATCTCGGCCGGACCGTCCCAGCACCGGCTCACGGGCGGGCTGCGAAACGCTCCAGGAGGTCGGCGTGGCCGGAGACGATGAGGAGGTCGTTGGCGCTGATGCGGGTCTCGGGGGTCGCGTAGAGGAAGTCCTCCCCGGGGGACTTCACGCCGATGACGGTGACGCCGTAGCGCTCGCGGACCTTCGACTGCGCGAGCGTGAAGCCCTGGACCTCCTTGGGCGGGCGCATCTTGACGATCGTGAACCCGTCCTCGACCTCGATGTAGTCGAGCAGCTTGCCGGAGACGAGGTGCGCGACGCGCGAGCCGGCGTCGGCCTCGGGGAAGACGACGTGGTGCGCGCCGATGCGCTGGAGGATGCGCCCGTGCTCGGCGGAGATGGCCTTGGCCCAGATCTGCGGGGTGCCCATGTCGACGAGGTTGCCGGTGATGAGCACGCTCGCCTCGAGCGACGTGCCCACGCCGACGACCGCGACGGGGAAGTCGCGCGCGCCGAGCTGCTCGAGGGCGACGGGGTTGGACGCGTCGGCCTCGACGAGGGGGAGCTGTCCGCTCCACTGGGCGACGAGCTCGGGGTCGCGCTCGACGGCGAGCACGTCCTGGCCGAGGCGGTCGAGCGTGGCGGCGATCGCCGTCCCGAAGCGTCCGAGACCGATGACGAGCACGCCCGCGTCCTTGCGTGGCGCCTTCGCCTCGTCGCGGCGGGAGCGCTCGGCGCGCCCGCGCTCGACGATGCGCCGCGCGACGGGGTCTGCCGGCAGGGCGTCCTTCCCGGTCGCCGGCCCGGAGCTCGGGTCGGCGCCGCGGGAGAAGGGGTCGGTCACGGTGGGGCCTTTCGTGTGGTCGGGTGGGGGTGGCGGTGCTCGACGGCGCACGGCGCGGCGCGCGGGCCGCTCACCCGATGATGGGGCGCTCCTCGGGGTAGCGCACGATGCGACGACGGTCGCGCAGCGCGAGGGCCGCCGCGAACGTCATGGTCCCGGTGCGCCCGACGAACATGAGCGCGACGAGCACGTACTTGCCCGCGTCGGGGAGGCTGGGCGTGATGCCGGTGCTGAGGCCGACCGTCGCGAACGCGGAGATCGTCTCGAAGAGGATGACGTCGAGCGTCTCGCCCGTGATCTCCAGCAGGAGCAGGCTCGACAGCAGGACCGCGGTCGCACCGACGAAGGACACGGCGACGGCGAGCCGCAGGGTGTCGCGGGGGATGCGGCGCCCGAAGGCCTCCATGTCCCGGTCGCCGCGCGCCTCGGACACGATCGCGATGAGCATGACGGCGAGCGTCGTGACCTTGATGCCGCCGGCGGTCGACGCGGAGCCGCCGCCGACGAACATGAGGGCGTCGGTGATGAGCCAGCTCGCCTCGTGCATGCCGCCGGTGTCGACGGTGGAGAAGCCGCCCGAGCGGGGCATGACGCCCGCGAAGAGCGAGGCGAGGAGCTTCTCCCCGAACGCGAGCGGGCCGAGCGTGCGCTGGTTCGTCCACTCGACGGCCGCGAAGAGGACCGTGCCGACGACGACGAGGGCGGCGCTCGTGGTGAGCGTGAGCTTGGTGTGCAGGCTCCACTTCGTCACGCGCTTGCGGTTGCGCATGACGTTGAGGATCACGGGGAAGCCGAGGGAGCCGATGAACACGCCGAGGATGATCGGCAGGCACAGCATCCAGTCGCCCACGTAGGGCGCGAGCCCCTGCTCGGTGGGGATGAACCCCGCGTTGTTGAACGCCGAGATGCCGTAGAAGATCCCGTGCCAGGCGGCCTCCCCGAACGTCTCCTCGAGGACGATGAAGCGGGGCAGGAGGAGCAGCGCGATGAGCAGCTCGAGCGACGTCGACGTGATGATGACGACCCGCACGAGCGAGCCGACCTCGCCGAGCCGCGTCGTCTTGGTCTCGGACGCCGTGAGGAGCTTCTGCGTGAGGCCGATGCGTCGCGACACGGCCATGCCGAGGATCGACGCGAGCGTCATCACGCCCAGGCCGCCGATCTTGATGCCGAGCAAGATCACGACCTGCCCGTACGTCGACCAGTACGTCCCGGTCGGGACGACGACGAGGCCCGTCACGCACACGGCGGACGTCGCGGTGAACAACGCGTCGACGAAGGGGGCCGCCCGTCCGCTCGCCGTCGCCCAGGGCGCCATGAGCAGGGCGGTGAAGACGGCGATCACCGCGGCGAAGACCGTGACGGCGAGGCGTGCGGGCGACTGCCGGGCGAGGCGGTCGACGATCTCCCGCCCCTTGAACAGGCGCCCGGTCATGCTCGTCGGCATGGAGCCTCCCTCACCACTCGCGTCACTCTGCCACGGGCCCGGTGCCCCGTCATGTCGCCGCTCCGGCGCCGGGACATCATGCCGCTTCCGGCGCCCCCGCGCCGCACCGGGGTCCGGCGACCGGTCCGTCGGGGCGGGCGCGCGGCGTCGGGCGCTACCGTGAGCCATGCCCACGACCGACCCCACGTCGTCGCCCGCCCCCACCGGTGCGGGCGCCGCGGCGCCCGGATCCTGCGTCGTGTGGAGCCCTGAGCTCCTCGGCTACGACTTCGGTCACGGCCACCCCATGGCCCCCGCCCGGCTCGACCTGACGATGAGTCTGGTGCGCGCGCTCGGTCTGCTCGGCGGCGACGCGGCGCCTACCGTCCTGCGACCCGAGCCCGCGAGCGACGACGTGCTGGAGCTCGTGCACGACCCCGAGTACGTCGCGGCCGTGCGCGCGGCGTCCGAGCACGGGACGCCCGACCCGGCCCGGGGGCTCGGCACCGAGGACGACCCGGTCTTCCCCGGGATGCACGAGGCGGCCGCCCGGATCGTCGCGGGCTCGTACGAGACGGCGGGGGAGATCGCCGCCGGCCGCGTCGGGCACGCGGTGAACGTCGCGGGGGGCATGCACCACGCGAAGGCGGGCGCGGCGTCGGGCTTCTGCGTCTACAACGACGCGGCGGTCGCGATCCGCCGCCTGCTCGACGACGGCGTCGCGCGCGTCGCCTACGTGGACCTCGACGCGCACCACGGCGACGGCGTGGAGGAGGCGTTCTGGGACGACCCGCGCGTGCTCACGGTGTCCGTCCACCAGAGCGGCGCGACGCTCTTCCCGGGGACGGGTCACCCGACCGACGTCGGGGGCGCGGGGGCGGAGGGCACCGCGGTGAACGTCGCGCTCCCGCGCCGCACGGACGGCGCCCGCTGGCTCCGCGCGGTCGACGCCGTCGTGCCGCCCGTGCTCCGCGCGTTCCGGCCCGAGGTCCTGGTGACCCAGCACGGGTGCGACGCGCACGGCGAGGACCCGTTGTCGGACCTCGACGTGTCCGTCGACGCGCAGCGCACCGCCCTGGGGTGGGTGCACGACCTCGCGCACGAGCTCACGGGCGGACGGTGGCTCGCGCTCGGCGGCGGCGGGTACGCGATCGCGCGCGTCGTGCCGCTCGTGTGGTCGGCCGTCGTGGGGGAGGTCGTGCACCGCCCCGTGGCCCCTGGGGAGCCGCTGCCCGAGGAGTGGCGCGCCCGCGTCGCCGAGGTCGCCGGGTTCGACGCGCCGCTCGCGTTCGGCCCGCCGGTCGACGTGCGGCGATGGAGCGGCGGCTACGACCCGGACGACGACGTCGACCGCGCCGTCGCGGCCACGCGCCGCGCCGTCTTCCCGCTCCTCGGTCTCGACCCGCACTTCGACTGAGGTCGTCGCCCTGACCGCCCTCGCGGGAGCGCGCGCGGGCCTCCGCGACCGTCGGCGTACCGGGGCACGAGCGCGAGCGGGTAGTCTAGGGGGCGGATTTCTCTCGTGTTGGTCGGCTCGCGGCGCCCTCGTGGTCGCCGGGGCGCCCCGATCAACCGTGGACCACACGCGGCCGGTCGACCGGTCGCCGACCGACACGCCGCTCGAGCATTGCGAGGACCGTATGGGCTCCGTCATCAAGAAGCGCCGCAAGCGCATGGCCAAGAAGAAGCACCGCAAGCTGCTTCGCAAGACGCGTCACCAGCGTCGCAACAAGAAGTGACGTCGCGCGCGTCCTGACGCGCCGACCCGCCGTCGAGCCCGGCCCCTCCCGAGGGGACCGGGCTCGACGCGTCTCCGACGGTCGCACGAGGTAGAGCCCTGGTCGGCTGAGATAGAGCCCTGGTCGGCCGAGGTAGAGCCCCGGTCGGCCGAGGTAGAGCCCCGGTTGGCCGAGGTAGAGCCGTGGTTGGACGAGGTAGAGCCCCGGTCGTGCCCGACGGCGGTGGTTCGCCTCCCTGGGTCGGTCGCCCCTCCCCGGGCCCTGGCGGTACGGGTGAGGGAGCACCGCGAGCAGTGGCCCGAGGTGCGCGACGACCCGGGTGAGACCCCGCCCACCCCACCCAGCCCCACGCCGTCGGGCACTAGAACCAGGCCTCTACCTCGCCGGACCAGGCCTCTACCTCGCCGGACCGGGGCTCTACCTCGGCGGAGCAGGGGTCTACCTCGCGTGACCCGGGTTCTCCGTTGCGGGGACGAGGGTGCTGGCTCGGGGAGCGGGGTGGTCAGAGGCGGGCGATGCGGCGGTCGACGGCGCGGCGGACCGAGCGCAGGACGAGGGCGGCGGCCCAGGCGGCGCCCGCCCAGCTCGCGGTGCGGACGCTGCTGCGGGCGACGCGGCGCCGCCTGCCGCGGAACTCGCGGATGGGCCAGCCGACGTCCTGCGCGTAGCGGCGCAGCCGCGCGTCGGGGTTGATCGGGCACGGGTGCCCGACCGTCTCCATCATGGTGACGTCGTTCAGCGAGTCGCCGTACGCGGAGGACGCCGCGAGGTCGATGTCCTCGCGCTCGGCGAGGGCACGCACCCCGGCGGCCTTGGCGCGACCGTGCATCATGTCGCCCACGAGGCGGCCGGTGTAGAAGCCGTCCTCGTGCTCCGCGACGGTGCCGAGCGCGCCGGTCGTGCCGAGGCGGCGGGCGATGAGCTCGCCGATCTCGACCGGGGTCGCGGAGACGAGCCACACCTGGTGGCCGGCGGCGAGGTGCTCGTCGAGGAGGCGGCGGGTGCCGGGGTAGATGCGCAGCGACAGGACGGTGTCGTACACCTCCTCGCCGATCGCGGTGACCTCGGCGACGGAGCGCCCGGCGATGAGCGCGAGGGCGCGCGACCGGATGCGGTCGATCTGCTGCTTGTTCTCGCCGAACAGCAGGTAGCGCGCCTGGTGGACGGCGAAGCGCACGATGTCGAGCGTCGAGAAGAACTGCCGCTGGTACAGGGCGCGGGCGAGGTGGAACGACGACGCGCCACGGATGATCGTGTTGTCGACGTCGAAGAACGCGGCGGTGCGGTGCGCGGGAGCGGGCGGGGTGCGCGCGGCGGCGGGTGCGTCCTCGGGGTCCGTCGACCCGGGGGTCGGGACGGGGCCCGGACCGGAAGACGTCGCCATGACCCCACTCTAGGCGGTCTCCGGACCCTCCCGGGGGCGGGTCCCTCGTACCCTGGGAGTCGTGACCACCTCCGACGCCCCGGTCCCTCCCGTCCTCCTCTACGGCCGCGCGGGGTGCCACCTGTGCGACGACGCGCGCACGGTCGTCGAGGCGGTGTGCGCCGAGGCGGGGGTCGCGTGGGCCGAGGTGGACGTCGACGCGCCGGACGCGGACCCGGCCCTGCGCGAGCAGTACGGCGAGTACGTCCCGGTCGTGACGGTCGGCGGCGTCCAGCAGGGTTTCTGGCGGGTCGACGCCCGCCGGCTCGCGCGTGCGGTGGGTCGGATTTCGGCGGCGCGCGCGGACCTGGGATGATTCCTCCCGGTGGAGCGTGACCGTCGACGAGGACGGTCCCAGGGACGACGGGGTGACGGGTGGCTGAGCAGGTAGTCGGTGAGGTGACGGCGCCGGGTATCCCGAGCGCGACGGTGGCGCGGCTCCCGTCCTACCTGCGGGCGCTGCGGGACCTCGTGGCGAGAGGGGTGGCGACGACGTCGTCGGTCGAGCTCGCGGAGCTCTCCGGCGTGGGCCCGGCGCAGCTCCGCAAGGACCTGTCGTTCCTGGGCTCGTTCGGCACGCGCGGCGTCGGGTACGACGTCGACTCGCTCGCCCAGTACATCACCGAGGCGCTGGGGCTCGTGGACGAGCACCGCATCGCGATCGTCGGGATCGGCAACCTGGGGCACGCGCTCGCGAACTACTCGGGGTACGAGCAGCGCGGCTTCCACGTCGCGGCGCTCCTCGACGCGTCGCCGGACGTCGTCGGGACGCGGGCGGCGGGCCTCGTCGTCGAGCACGTCGACGCGCTCGAGGAGGTCGTGGAGCGCGAGAAGGTGTCGATCGTGGTCCTCGCGACGCCCGCGGCGCACGCGCAGTCCGTGGCGGACCGCGTCGTCGCGGCCGGTGTGCGGGAGATCCTCAACTTCGCGCCGCGCGCGCTCCAGGTGCCCGCGGACGTCGACGTGCGCGGCGTGGACGTCGGCAGCGAGCTCCAGATCCTCGCGTTCCACTCCCAGGCCCGCGCGCTCGCCGAGGCGCAGGACCGCTGAACGACGAAGGGCCGCGTGCTGGTGCACGCGGCCCCTCGGGCGGCACCCCTGCCGGTGGTGCAGTGTCCCGGGGAAGGCGTTCCCGGGGAAGAGGGTTCCCGGGGAAGGGTCCCGGGAGTCGGTCGTCAGCCCTGCTTGATGGCCGAGACGTCGAGCGCGATCTTGATCTTGTCGCCGACGAGCACGCCGCCGGTCTCGAGCGCCGCGTTCCAGGTCAGGCCGAACTCCTTGCGGGAGATCTCCGTCGTCGCCTCGAAGCCGGCGCGCGCGTTGCCGAACGGGTCGGTCGCGGTGCCCGCGAACTCGGTCTCGAGCTCGACCGGCTTGGTCACGCCGTTGATGGTCAGGTCGCCCGCCACGACGAAGTCGTCGCCGTCGCCGGAGATGCTGGTCGACGCGAAGCTCCACGTCGGCTTGTTCTCGGCGTCCCAGAAGTCCGCGCTGCGCAGGTGGTTGTCGCGGTTCGCGTCGCCCGTGCTCACGGACGCCGCGTCGAGCTCGGCGGTCACGGAGGTCGACTCGAGGTCGTCGCCCACGGAGATCGTGCCGGCCGTGATGGCGAGCGTGCCGCGCACCTTGGAGATGCCGGCGTGGCGGACCGTGAAGGCCGCCTGCGAGTGGGACGAGTCGAGGGCGTAGGTACCGGCGTTGAGCCCGGCGGGCAGCGGCGTGGCCATGGGTGCTCCTGAGGGGTCGTGGGTCCCGGAGGACCGAACTTGGTTGAAGGTTCAACTTCGTACGAGCGTATCAACAGCAGGGGGTGATCCGTCTATTCCCGGTGGGGTGGAAGAATGTTCCGCGAGGTTCCGCCCCCGAACCGCCACCTGTCCGCGAGCGCCCGAGGACCTATGACCAGCAACGACGTCGACGCCCAGCCGACGACGACCACCGGCAGCACCACCGCGACCGCGGGCGAGGAGCCTCGCTGGCTCGACGCCGAGCAGCAGCGGTTGTGGCGCGCCTACCTCGACGGGACCGTGCGCTTCATCGAGTCGCTGGGGCGCGACCACGAGGAGCGGTCGGACGTCTCGCTCAACGAGTACGAGCTGCTCGTGCGGCTCTCGGAGAGCCCCGACCACACGCTGCGCATGTCCGCGCTCGCCGACGGGCTCGCCCGGTCCCGCAGCCGCGTCACCCACACCGTGGCGCGCATGGAGGCGCGCGGCCTGGTGCGGCGCTCGGCGAGCACGGGCGACCGTCGCGGGGTCAACTGCGCGATGACGCCCGAGGGCTACCGCGTGCTCGTGGCGTCCGCGCCGGCGCACGTCGCCGCCGTGCGCCGGTTCATGGTCGACGTGCTCACGCCGGAGCAGTTCCGCGCGCTCGGCGAGGCGATGGCCGCGGTCGCCGAGGCGTGCAAGGCGGACCGCGACTCCTGACCCGGGTCGCCCCGGGAGTCGTCGGCCCGCAGGTGCCGGTCAGAGCCCGGAGTGCGGGACACTGGTGCGTATGGTCTCCACCATCGTCCACCTCTTGCGCCACGGCGAGGTCCACAACCCCGACGGCGTCCTCTACGGCCGCATCCCCGGCTACCACCTCTCGGAGCGGGGCCACGAGATGGCCCGTCGCGTCGCCGCGCACCTCGCGGGCGAGCCCGGTCCCGACGGCGCGTCGCGCCCGCGCGCGGACCTCACCGTCGTCGTCGCGTCGCCGCTCCAGCGCGCCCAGGAGACGGCCACGCCGGCCGCCGAGGCGTTCGGCATCGAGCTCGGTACCGACGACCGGCTCATCGAGGCCGCGAACCACTTCGAGGGGATGACCTTCGGCGTCGGGGACGGGTCGCTGCGCCACCCGCAGCACTGGCGCTTCCTGTGGAACCCGTTCCGGCCGTCCTGGGGCGAGCCGTACACCGAGCAGGTCGCGCGCATGCGGGCCGCGGTCGCCGACGCCCGGGACAAGGCTGCGGGCCACGAGGCCCTCCTCGTGAGCCACCAGCTCCCCGTGTGGCTCACGCGACTCAGCTTCGAGAACCGCCGCCTGTGGCACGACCCGCGCAAGCGGCAGTGCTCGCTCGCGTCGCTCACGTCGCTGCACTTCGAGGACGACCGCCTCGTCGGCCTGCACTACTCCGAGCCGGTCGCCGACCTCCTCCCGGGCGCCGCGACCGTCGCGGGGGCGTGACGTCGGTCATGTCCGTCCTCGGCACCGCGGCCCCGGCGCCCGAACCGTCCCGTTCGGGAGTGGCGGAGGTCACGTCTCTCAGGTGGCGTCCAGGAACCCCGGGCAGGGTGCCTCCCGTGATGACGCTGTGACCGCCAGCTCGCGCGCGCGTGCCGTGCGCGCCCTCCCGCCCGTCCGTCGCGTGCTGACCGCGGGCGTCGCGGTCGCCGCGACGCTCGGCCTCGCGGCGTGCGCCCAGGACTCCGGCGCGACGACGGACGTCGTCGGGCAGGGCTACGTCTCCGGCGACGGCTCGGTCCGCACCTGGGACGCCGGCGAGCGGGGCGACGTCGTCGCGCTCACCGGCACCGACTACGAGGGCGAGCAGGTCGACACCAGCGCCTGGCTGGGCGACGTCGTCGTCCTCAACACCTGGTACGCCGCGTGCGCGCCGTGCCGCGCCGAGGCGCCCGACCTCGTGGCGCTCGCGAACGACCGCGCCGACGACGGCGTCCAGGTGCTCGGCATCAACACGACCGACGAGGCGGGCGCCGCGCAGGCGTTCCAGCGCCGGTTCGAGGTGCCCTACCCGTCGATCGACGACCGCAGCGGCGAGGTCGTCGCGGCGCTCTCCGGCACCGTGCCGCTCCAGGCCGTGCCCTCGACGGTCGTGCTCGACCGCGAGGGCCGCGTCGCGGCGCGCGTCATCGGGCTCGCCGAGGGCTCGACCCTGGACGCGCTCGTCGACGACGTGCTCGACGAGGACGAGGCGGCCGGCTGACCGTGGTCACCCTCGCGTCCCTCGCCGCCACCGTCCCCGCCGCCGCGCTCCCCGCGGCGGCCGCGACGAGCGTCGGCGACACGTTCGCCGCGACGGTCTGGAGCGGGTCGATGCTGCTGGCGGTCCCGGTGGCGATCCTGGCGGGGCTCGTCTCCTTCGCGTCGCCGTGCGTGCTGCCGCTCGTGCCCGGCTACGTCGGCTACGTCTCGGGCATGGCCGCGGCGAACGCCGGGAGCGGGCGCGGCACGTCCGGGGGGACGACGACGGCCACCCGGGTCGCGGCGCCGAGCCGCGGCCGGGTCCTCGCGGGAGTCGGGCTCTTCGTCGCCGGGTTCACCCTGGTCTTCGTCGCCCTCATGGTCGCGGCCGGCGCGATCGGCGTGCACCTGGTCCGCTGGGAGGACGTCATCACGCGCGTCCTGGGCGTGGTCGTCATCCTCATGGGGCTCGCCTTCATGGGCGCGGTCCCGTTCCTCCAGCGCGAGCGGCGCCTGCACCTGAGCCCTCAGGCCGGGCTGTGGGGAGCGCCGCTGCTCGGCATCGTGTTCGGGCTCGGCTGGACGCCGTGCCTCGGTCCGACGCTCGTCGCCGTGCAGTCGCTGTCGCTGAACGAGGCCTCTGCGGGCCGTGGCGCGATCCTCGGGGTCGCCTACTGCCTCGGTCTCGGTGTGCCGTTCCTGCTCATCGCGCTCGGCCTGCAGAGCTCGCAGCGCATGCTCGGCTTCCTGCGCCGGCACCGTCTCGCGATCATGCGGATCGGCGGCGGGCTGCTCGTGCTCATCGGCCTCGCGCTGGTCACGGGTCTGTGGACGACGTGGACGTCGACCATGCAGGGCTGGATCGACGGCTACGTGACGGTGGTGTGAGATGACCGAGCGCACCGGCCAGGCCGAGAGGTCAGAAGAGCGTCCGACGACGCCGACGGGCTACCGCCCCGAGGGCATCGACGACGCGTTCTCCGCGGGCGACGGCCCGGGGGACCGGACGCCGTCGGGTGGTGGGGGCGGCGCAGGAGGCGACGGCGGCCCGGCCCTCCCGAGGCTCGGATGGCGAGGAACGCTGCGCTGGACGTGGCGCCAGCTCACGAGCATGCGCGTCGCGCTCATGCTGCTCATGCTGCTCGCGGTCGCGGCGGTGCCCGGGTCGGTCCTGCCGCAGCGCCCGCAGGACCCGGCGGCCGTGCTGCGCTACCTCCAGGAGAACCCGACGACGGGGGAGTGGCTCGACCGGCTCGGCTTCTTCGACGTCTACGCCTCGGTGTGGTTCTCGGCCATCTACATCCTGCTGTTCGTCTCGCTCGTCGGGTGCATCCTGCCGCGCACGAAGGCGCACTGGCAGGCGCTGCGCACGCGGCCCCCGCGCACGCCGCGGCGCTTCGACCGCTTCCCCGCGCAGGGTCGCGCCGTCACCGACGCGTCGCCGGACGACGTCGTCGCGGCCGCGAGCACCCATCTGCGCGGGAGGTTGCGCTGGCTGCCGACGTTCCGCGTCGACACGGGCGCCGAGGAGGCCGCCCCGGCGCGGGGCCGCGCCGCCGCGCGACCCGCGGCGCGCACGGTGTCGGCCGAGCGGGGCTACGTGCGCGAGACCGGCAACCTGCTGTTCCACCTCTCGCTCGTCGGCCTCCTGGTCGCCGTCGCGACGGGCCAGCTCCTCCACTACCGCGGCCAGGCGATCGTCACGGAGGGCCGCGGGTTCGCGAACGCCGTCGTCGACTACGACACGTTCGAGAACGGCGCGTGGTTCCGGCCGTCGTCGCTCGTGCCGTTCTCGATGACGCTCGACGCGTTCGAGTCGGAGTTCGCCCAGGACTCGGTCGCGTTCGCGCAGTCGCGCGACTTCACCGCGACGGTCACGGTGCGCGACCCCGACGGCACGACCCACGAGGAGACCATCAAGGTCAACCACCCGCTCACCGCGGGCGGCGCCAAGATCTACCTCCAGGGCAACGGGTTCGCGCCCGAGGTCACGGTGCACGACGCCGACGGCGAGGTCGCGTTCTCCGGCCGCGTGCCGTTCCTGCCCGAGGACACGATGTACACCTCGCGGGGCGTCATCAAGGTGCCCGACGTGTCCTCCGGCCTCGACCAGATCGGCCTCGTCGGGTACTTCCTCCCGACGGCCCAGCTCAGCGAGGACGGCGAGACCGCGGCGTCGGTGTACCCGCAGCCGATCAACCCGCTGCTCGTGCTCGAGGTCTACCGCGGCGACCTCGGCCTCGACGAGGGCCTGCCGCAGAACGTCTACCGCCTCGACACCGACGACCTCACGCCGTCGGTCGACGAGGACGGCGAGCGCGTCAAGCTGCTCGTCGCCCCGGGCGAGACGGTCGACCTGCCCGACGGTCTCGGCACGATCACGTTCGACTCGCTGCCGCGCTACGTCGCGCTCGACCTGCGCCACGACCCGTCGCTCACGTGGGTGCTCGTGTTCGCGCTCGGCGCGCTCACGGGGCTCGCCGTCTCGCTGTTCACCCCGCGCCGCCGCGTGTGGGTACGCGCCTGGCGCGAGGAGGTGCCCGGTACGGGCGACGACGCCCCGCGCGAGCGCACCGTCGTCGCCGTCGCGGGCCTCGCCCGCGGGGACGACGCCGGCCTCCAGGGCGAGGTGGACTCGCTTCTCGCCGCGCTCCCGGGCGTGGCACCATCGGGTGAGGGTGACCTCACCTCGTCGCCGGGACGCGCACCGGCCGACCGCACCCGTTCCACCGCGCGTCCCGCACAGGACCCGACCGCGCGACCGCGCACGAAAGGCTGACCGATGACCGTAGCCGAGCTGAGCCAGGACCTCGTCTGGGCCGCTGCGACTGCCCTGACCGTCGCGCTCGTCGCGTTCGCGATCGACCTCGCGCGCCTCGCGGGCCGCGCCGACGACGAGCGGGCCGAGGCGCGGGCGGACGCGAAGGCGCCCGGCGCCGAGGTGCTCGCGGGCGCGGGCGCGGCGTCCGCCTCGCCGTACGGCCCGGACGCGCCGGACGCCGTCGACGCCGCACCCGTCGCCGCGCCCGAGCCGTCGCGCAAGGCCGCCAACATCGGGATCTCGCTCACGTGGCTCGGGACGGCGCTGCTGCTCGTCGCGATCGTCACCCGCGGGATCGCCGCGGGCCGCACGCCGTGGGCCAACATGTACGAGTTCACGCTCGTCGGCGCGTTCGTCGCCCTCGCGGTGTTCCTCGGCGTCTCCCTCAAGCGCGACGTGCGCTTCCTCGGCTCGTTCGTGACCGGCCTCGCGGTGCTCTTCCTCGTGCTCGCGCAGAACGCGTTCTTCGTGGCCGCGACCGGCGTGCAGCCCGCGCTGCAGTCCTACTGGCTCGTCATCCACGTGGGCGTCGCGATCATCGCGACGGGCATCTTCACCGTCGCGTTCGTCACGTCGGTGCTCCAGCTCCTGCGCGACTCGCGCGACACCGGGAACGCGTTCCTCGGCGCGCGCGGCTGGCGCTGGCTCGACTCGACGCCGAGGCCGCTCCAGCTCGAGGCCCTGAGCTTCCGCCTCAACGCGGTCGCGTTCGTGCTGTGGACGTTCACCATCATCGGTGGCGCGATCTGGGCCGAGCACGCCTGGGGCCGCTACTGGGGCTGGGACCCCAAGGAGGTCTGGAGCTTCGTCGTCTGGATCGTGTACGCGGCGTACCTGCACGCCCGCACGACCCGCGGCTGGTCCGGGCGCCGGGCGGCGTACTTCGTGATCGTCGGCTACGCGTGCGTGCTGTTCAACTTCACGGGTGTGAACCTGCTGTTCAACGGCAAGCACTCGTACTCGGGCCTCAACCCGGGCGACTGACCGGGCGTCCGTCGCGGCGCGAGCGGCTACGGCGTCGTGGCCTCGGCGGCCCGCTTGACCGACGCGGCCTCCGTCTCGACGTACCGCGCGGTGAGGGAGCGCGTCATGAGCCAGCCGAGCCACGCCATCGGACCCGACACGGTCAGCGTGAGCGCGAGCGTGCTCCCGTCGCCGTGCGGCGTGACGACGTGCGCGGCCGTCACCGTGACGCCCGACGACCGTGACTCCCACGTGTACGACGAGCCGTCGACCAGGTCGGTGACCGTCCACACGTCCTCGGGGAGCTTGGGCTGGCGCAACCGCGTCCGGGATCCGACGGCCAGTGGCCCGTCGTCGAGGCGCTCCGCGGCCTCGACGGTCGGGATCCGTCCGGGCCAGCGCTCGACGTCGGTGACGATCTCCCAGACGCGCTCGGGCGGGGCGGCGACGACGACGGTGCGCTCCAGACCGGGCATGCGTCGAGTCTAGGTTCGCGCGTGCTCCGGCGCGGCCCGGCCGACGGTCAGCGGGCGGTGTCGTCGCCGTCGTCGGAGCCGTTGCTCGCCCCGGGACGGCGCGCGTCGCCCTCGTCCTCGGTCCGGCCGTCCTCCGTGGTGTCCCCGGCCGCCGGGGGAGCGTCGTCCGTCGCGGGCGAAGGTGCCTCGTCCCGCGCCTGGCGACGCTGCTGCTGCTCGAGCCGCCAGAGGAACTCGGGGTCGTCGTCGGGCGCGACGGGGGCGTTGCGGCGTCGGCGCGTGCCGCCGTTCGACGTGCCGCCCGACGGGCGGCCGCCCGCGTACCGCGAGCCCGAGCGCGACGCGGCACGCTTGACGAGGATCCAGGCGATGGGGCCGAGGAACGGCAGCAGGATGATGAGGACGATCCACAGCCCCTTGGGGATGCCGCCGCGTTCCTCCTCGTCGCTCGAGGCGAGGTCGACGAGCGCGTAGACCGCGAGGCCGACGGCGATGAGGGGGAGCAGCACGCGAAGCATGGCTCCAGCCTACGGGCCGTACCCTGGAGTCGTGCCTGTCGTCGTCTACTCCGTCCTGCGTCTGCTGCTCTTCGCCGCCGCGCTGGGCGTGCTCTGGTTCGCCGGCCTCCGGGGCTGGCTGCTCGTCCTCGTCGCCGCGGTCGTCGCGCTCATGCTGTCGTACCTGACCCTGCGCCGGCCCCGCGAGGCGGCGTCGCGCTACCTCGCCGCGCGGGCCGAGCACCGCGCGCGCACCGGCGAGCGGTTCTCGCGCGAGATCGAGGACGACGCGGCGGCCGAGGACGCGGCCCTCGACGCGGCCCTCGACCGCGAGGAGGGCGCGGCGGCGCCGAGCACGGACCCGGCGCCGACCGAGCAGCCCGGGACGTCGTCGGCCCGCTGAGCCCGCCGGGGCACGGCCTGCCGACGCTCAGAGCGCGAGCCCGACCCCCAGCAGCACGCCGTACGCGAGCTCGAACAGCCCGGTCCCGGCGAGCACCGGCACGAGGAGCGGCCCGCGCGCGCCCGCGATCACCGGGAGCGTGAGGAGCACGGCCGGCAGCAGGAGGACCAGGGTGCCGAGCGCCCAGGGCGACGCGAACGCGCACACGACCGCCAGCAGCAGCGGGATCCAGATCATCGCGACGTAGGCCCTGCGGGCGCGGAAGTCGCCGAGCCGGACCGCGAGCGTGCGCTTGCCCGCGACGACGTCGGTCGGGATGTCGCGGATGTTGTTCACCATGAGGATGGCGCACGCGAGGAGGCCCACCGCGACCGCGCCGACGGCCGACGGCCACGTGACCACGCCCGCCTGCGTGTACGTGGTGCCGAGCGTGGCGACCAGACCGAAGAACACGAAGACCCCGACCTCGCCCAGGCCCCGGTAGCCGTAGGGGTTGCGGCCCCCCGTGTAGTACCAGCCCGCGAGGATCGCGAGCGCGCCCACGGCGATCAGCCACCAGTGGCCGGTCACCGCGCACAGCACGAGCCCGAGCACGGCGGCGACGCCGAACGCGCCGAACGCCGCGGCGCGCACCTGCCCGGGTCGCGCGGCGCCGGTCGCGGTGAGCCGCATGGGGCCGACGCGGTCGAGGTCGGTGCCGCGCACGCCGTCGGAGTAGTCGTTCGCGTAGTTCACGCCCACCTGGAGCGCGAGCGCGACGCCGAGGGCGAGCAGCGCGGGCCAGAACGCGAAGCCGTCCACCTGGGCCGCGGCGCCGGACCCGACGATGACGGGCGTCGCGGCGGCGGGAAGGGTCCGCGGGCGCGCGCCCGCGACCCACTCGGTGGTGCTGGCCATGGTGCTCCGTCTCGGTCGTGCGGGTCGTGCAGGGTGGTGGGACCGCGGGCGGCTCACCCAGGGCGGGCCTGGAGGTGCCCGACGGCGAGCCGCGCCACCGCGGCGCGGTCCACCTTGCCGGGCCCGCGGCGCGGGAGGTCCGCGACGACGAGCACGCGACGCGGTGCGGCCGCCCGCTCCAGCCTATCCGCGACGTGGTCCCGGACCGTGGCGACGAGCCCGGCCGGGGCGTCCGCGACCGTGATCGAGCCCTCGGTGCCGGTGCCGGGGGCCGAGCCGGGAGCGGCGGGCGAGGGCCAGGCCGTCGTGACGACCGCGACGACCTCCTGCCCCCACTCCGGGTGCGGCACGCCGACGACGCACGCCTCGCCCACGCCCTCGACCTCGGCGACCAGGGCCTCGACCGCGGCCGGGGCGACGTTGACGCCGCCCGTGACGACGACGTCGTCCGCCCGGCCGAGGACGGTGAGCGAGGGGCCGTCCGGCGCCCCGTCGAGCCGACCGAGGTCGCTCGTGCGGAACCAGCGCGTGCCGTCGTCGTCCGTGCGGAACGCGTGCGCGGTCGCGGCCGGGTCGCCGAGGTAGCCGTCGGCGAGGAACGGTCCGGAGAGCTCGACGACGTCCGTGGCGCCGTCCGACCCGTCCGCAGGTGCGGGGTGTGCGAGGCGCACGCGCGCGCCCGCGAGCGGGACGCCGTCGTACACGCACCCGCCGCTCGTCTCCGTCATGCCGTAGGTGGTCACGAGGCGCGCGCCCAGCGCCCGCGCGCGGCGCAGCAGCGCGGGAGGCGCGGCGGCGCCGCCGAGCAGGACGGCGTCGAGGGCGCAGAGCGCGTCCAGACCGACGGCGCCGCCCTCAGCCCCCGCGTCCGCCGCGGCGAGGAGCCGGTGGAGCTGCGTGGGGACGAGCGAGACGTACCGGCGCTCCGCACGCGGCGCCCGGGCGACGAGCGCGGCGAAGCCGGCCGGGGTGAACGGCTCGTCCTCCGGCGCGACCGTGAGGCCTCGCCCGGCCGCGTGCGCGCGGGCGACCACCTGCACGCCCGCGACGTGCGTCGCGGGCAGCGTGAGGAGCCAGTGCCCGGGCCCGCCCAGGCGATCGTGCGTCGCGGCGCCCGACGCGCGCAGCGCGGCCGCGGACAGCACGACCTCGCGCGGCTCGCCCGTCGAGCCCGACGTGCGCAGGACCAGCGCGGCGCCCGGCGGCACGTCGGCGTGCCCGGGCCGGGAGAGCAGCGGGACGGGCGCCACCGGGGGGCCGGCGCCGTCGAGCGCGGCGCCGACCGCCGAGACCAGGGCGTCGAGATCGGCGGGGACGACGGCGCGGTTCACCGGATCAGCGTAGGCCGGGCCGTAGGGTGACCGGGAAGCGCACGTCCGTCGCAGGGGCAGCGCCAGGACCTGGTCCTGGACCGACGGGAAGGTCGAGGATGACGAGGACGGCACGAGGACCCGGTGCGGTCCGGGCGGGCCTGGTGGCGGCACTGGCCGCGGCGACGGTCCTGCTCGCGGGGTGCGGCGGCGAGCCGGCCGCTCCCACGACGGAGACGGTCGACGCGGACGTGTCCGCGGACAAGGGCGCGCCGCCGACTCCGGACGTGCCGCTCGTCTGGCCGCTCACGGGCGTCGAGGCCGAGGAGGTCGCGGACCGCCCGGCGCTCGCGGTGAAGATCGAGAACGCGCCCCAGGCGCGCCCGCAGACGGGCCTGGAGCAGGCCGACGTCGTGTGGGAGGAGGTCGTCGAGGGCGGCATCACCCGCTTCGTGGCGGTCTACCACTCGCAGGTCCCCGAGAGCGTGGGGCCGGTCCGATCGGTCCGGCCCATGGACCCGGCGATAGTCGGTCCGCTGCACGGGATCCTCGCGTACACCGGCGGGCAGCAGCCGTTCATCGACGCGGTGGGTGCGGCGGGCACCCAGTCGGTCGTCATGGACGAGGGCGACGACGGGTTCGCCACGACGCGCGCGCGCCGCGCACCGCACAACGTCTACGGCAGCCCGGAGGAGTTCTGGGCCCAGGCCGACGGTGACCGCACCGCGCCCCCGCCCGCCCAGCTCGTCTTCGCCCGGGAGCCCGGGACCGGCACGGCCACCGTGGCGGGCAGCGCCGCGACGCGGCTCGACGTGCGGCTCACGTTCGCGAGCCGTGCCGTGTGGGAGTGGAACGCGGACGAGGGCCGCTACGTGCGCAGCGAGGGCGACACGCCCGCCGTGTCCTCGGACGAGGTGCGGCTCTCGGCGACGAACGTCGTGCTGCTGTCCGCGCCGATGGAGGACACGGCGTTCAAGGACCCGGCGGGGGTGCCCGTCCCGGAGACGAAGCTCGTGGGGACCGGCGAGGGCGTCGTCGCGAGCGGCGGCAAGCAGGTGCCGGTGACGTGGTCCAAGGAGACGGTCGAGTCCCCGGTGGTGCTGACCGGGGCGGACGGGAAACCCGTCGAGCTCGAGCCCGGGGCCTCGTGGATCGAGCTCGTGCCGATCGGGTCGGGGAGCTGGGAGATCGGTTGAGCGCCCCTCTCGCCCGGCGGCGGCCTCCGGGGTCCTCCCCACGGCGTACGACCGCTCCGCCCCGAGGGGGACCGGCGGACGCCCAGGTCGAGCCGCGGGGCCGACGCGCCGACGGGGCCCCGGGCGGCACCGTGGAGTCATGGCAACCGTCGTCCCGCACCCCGTCCACCCGTCCCAGCCCGGCACCCCCGGCGAGGGCGCCGCGCAGCGCTCGACCGAGGGCCGGCTCTCGCCGTCCTACGCGCCGCGCACGCCGCGCGACGACGAGCCCGGCGCCGCCCGCTCGGCCGCGCCCGTCGCGATCTCGGTCGGGCTCCTGTTCGGCCTCGCCGTCGCCGCGGCGTTCGTCGGCCGCGGCCTCATCGAGATGCTGACGAGCCTCGTCGCCGGCTCCTGACCTGCCGGGTCAGAACGCGTAGCCGAACCGGCCCCAGTCCGGGTCGCGCCGCTCCAGGAACGCGTCGCGCCCCTCCACGGCCTCGTCGGTCAGGTAGGCGAGCCGGGTCGCCTCGCCCGCGAAGACCTGCTGGCCCATGAGCCCGTCGTCCGCGAGGTTGAACGCGAACTTGAGCATCCGGATCGCCTGCGGCGACTTGGACGCGATCGTGCGCGCGTACTCGATCGCGAGCGCCTCGAGGTCCGCGTGGTCCGCGACCTCGTTCACCGCCCCCCACTCGTACGCGTCCTGCGCCGAGTACTCCCGCGCGAGGAAGAAGATCTCCCGCGCCCGCTTCTGCCCCACCTGCCGCGCCAGGTACGCCGAGCCGTAGCCGCCGTCGAACGAGCCGACGTTCGCGTCGGTCTGCTTGAACCGCGCGTGCTCGCGGCTCGCGATCGACAGGTCCGCGACGACGTGCAGGGAGTGCCCGCCGCCCGCCGCCCACCCGTTGACGACCGCGACCACGACCTTCGGCATCGTCCGGATGAGCCGCTGCACCTCGAGGATGTGCAGGCGCCCCGCGCGGGCCGGGTCCACCGCGTCGCGCGTGTGGACGTCGCCGCCGCCGTCGGGCGCCGTCGTGTACTGGTAGCCCGAGCGCCCCCGGATCCGCTGGTCGCCGCCGGAGCAGAACGCCCACCCGCCGTCCTTGGGGGAGGGGCCGTTGCCCGTGAGGAGCACCGTCCCCACGTCGGACGTCATGCGCGCGTGGTCGAGCACGCGGTACAGCTCGTCCACGGTGTGCGGGCGGAACGCGTTGCGCACCTCCGGCCGGTCGAACGCGACACGGACGACGGGCAGGTCGCGCACGACGGCACCGGCCGCGTCGCGCTCCACGCCGCGGTGGTACGTGACGTCGGTCAGCTCCTCGAACCCGGCGACGTCGCGCCACGCGCCCGGGTCGAACGTCTCGGACACCTGGCGGGGGAGCGCGGGGGCGCGCGGGTCGTCGGCGGGGACGGCGGGGGTGGGTTCGGTGCTGCTCACGGTCGTCACGGTAGCCGCTGCGGGGCGAGGTCCGCGCCCGGCACGGGAGCCTCTACGGCGGCGCGGGGTGCGGGCGCCGGGGCGCTGGCGTCCCGCGCAGGGGCCGCGAGGCCGAGGACGAGGCCGGCGCCGACGACGAGCGACCCGACCAGGGAGCGGGCGTCGAGCGCCTCGAACCCGAGGGCGACCGAGGTCGCGAGCGCAGAGACGGGCAGGAGGCCCGCGAACAGCCCGGCCCGCGCGGGGCCGATCGCGGCCAGCCCGGAGTACCAGAGCAGGAACGCCACCGCCGTGACGACGACGGCGAGGTAGGCGAGCGCGGCGAGCTCGGCGGCGTCGGGGGCGACGAGGAACGGCTGCCCCGTGACCTGCTGCCGGACGAGGCCGAGCACGGCGAGCTGGGGGACGGCCAGGAGGCACGCGTACGCGGAGACGCGCAGCGCGCCGAGCGTCGGCAGGAGCGGCACGGCGAGCAGCGAGAAGCACACCTCGCACGCGAGCGCCCCGAGCGCGAGCGCGACGCCGACCGGGTCCCCGGAGCCGCCGCCCTCGACGACCACGACGCCGGCCGTCACCACGACCGCCGCCGCGAGGGTCCGGACCGCGACGCGGCGCGCCCGGAGCGCGGCGGCCGTGGCGAGCACGACGGGCGAGGCGCCGACGACCGCCCCCACGAGGGACGGGTCCGCGCGCCCCGCGCTCTCGACGACGAGGACGCTGAACCCCACGAGACCGGTCGCCGCGAGCAAGGTCAGGCGCAGCAGCGCGCGCGGTGACGGCAGGACCCACGGCACGCGCCGCGCGGCGAGGACGGCGAGCAGGACGAGCGCCGCGACGGCGTAGCGCGCGGCCTGCCCGCCGAGGACCGGGAAGTCGGCGAGGGCGGCGGACGCGACGAACGACGAGCCGACGATCACCATGCCGACGGCGCACCGGAGGTCGCCGGACCGCGCCGGGCCGGGGCGGTCGGGCGCCTGGTCGCCGTCGTCGGACGGGACGCCGCGGGAAGGGCGAGGAGCGAGGGCCATGCGTCGACCGTAGGGTCGAGCCTGGACCACGGTGCAGGTCCAGATCGTGCCTGGTTCACTGGGCCAGATGACGACCCGGATCGAGCCCGACGCGCTGCTGCTCGCCCTCGGGCCGCGACCGGGCCGCGACGTCGGCCGGTGGCTCCGCACCGGTCTGCGCGCGGCCGTGGTGGACGGCCGGCTCGAGGCGGGCGCCACGCTCCCCTCGAGCCGTGACGCGGCGGCGGCGCTCGGCGTCTCGCGCGGCACCGTGACCACCGCCGTCGACGTCCTCGTCGGCGAAGGGCTGCTCGTGTCCCGGCCCCGCTCGAGTGTCGTCGTGGCGGCGCTGCCCGCGCCGCCGTCGGGTGGTGCGGGGACGGCGGCGACCCGCCCGACCGGTGCGGTACCCGGCGTCGTGCCGGGGGCACGGCCCGTGAGCGTCGGCACGCCCGACCCCGCGCTCTTCCCCCGCGCCGCGTGGGCGCGCGCCGTGCGCGACGGCGTGCGAGGCCTGGCCGACGTCGACCTGGGCTACCCGGACCCCCAAGGGCTGCCTGCGCTGCGCGAGGCGCTCGCGGTCCACCTGCGGCGCGCGCGGGGGGCCCACGTCACGGCGGACGACGTGGTCGTGGTGAGCGGGGTCGCCCAGGCGCTCTCCCTCCTCGCCCGGCTGCTCGCCGCAGGACGGGTCGCGGGCCCCGCGCCCGCGGGGCGGGTGGCGGTGGCTGTCGAGGACCCGTCGTCGCGCGGGGCGCTCGAGCTGCTGCACGACGCCGGCCTGCGGACGGTCGGCGTGCCCGTGGACGCCGACGGCCTGCGCGCGGACCTGCTGCCCGACGACGCGCGTGCCGCCCTCGTGACGCCCGCCCACCAGTTCCCGCTCGGCGTCGTCCTCGGGCCCGCGCGACGGCGCGCGCTGCTCGCGTGGGCGGCGGCGGGGGACCGCCTCGTCCTCGAGGACGACTACGACGCCGAGCTGCGGTACGACCGGCAGCCGGTGGCCTCCGTGCAGGCACTGGACCCCGAGCGCGTCGTGCTGCTCGGCTCGGTGTCCAAGCTGCTCTCGCCCGCGCTGCGGCTCGGCTGGGTCGTGGCGCCGCCGTCCGTCGTCGGGCCGCTGGTGGAGGCGAAGCGGCACGCGGACCTCGGGACCTCGGTGCCCGAGCAGGCGGCGCTCGCGGCGCTGCTCGGCTCGGGCGCCTACCAGCGGCACCTTCGCCGGGCCCGGCTCGTCTACCAGCGGCGGCGGCGCCTGCTGCTCGACGCGCTCGCGCGCGCCCTACCGGGCGTCGAGGTGGGCGGGGTCGCCGCCGGGCTGCATCTCGTCGTGCCGCTCCCCGGCCCGGCCGCCGAGCGCGCCGCGGTCGACGGCCTGCACGCGGTCGGGGTCCCGGCCGAGCCCCTCAGCGGGACGGGGGTGGACCGCCGCGAGGCGGGGGTGGTGGTGGGCACCGCGCGCGTGCGCGAGGGGGACGTCGGGCGCGTGGCGGACGTGCTGCGGGCGGCGGCCTTGACCCGCCCGAATTAACTGGTACGTTAGTACCAGTTCTGCGCACGACGGCGGGCCCTGCCACCCGGTGCGTCGACCCGAGGGAGTCTCCCCATGGCATGGATCGTCCTCATCCTCTCCGGCATGCTCGAGGCCGGCTGGGCCCTGAGCCTCAAGGCGTCGCACGGCTTCACCAAGCTCTGGCCGAGCGTCGCGTTCGTCGTCATGCTCGTCCTGAGCATGGTCGGCCTGAGCATCGCCCTGAAGTCCCTGCCCGTCGGCGTGGCCTACGGTGTCTGGGTGGGGATCGGTGCCTCGCTCACCGCCGTCCTCGCCGTCGTCCTGTTCGACGAGCCCGTCACGATCCTCAAGGTGATCTCCCTCGTGCTGATCGTCGCGGGGGTCGTCGGGCTCAACCTCTCCGGGGGAGGGCACTGACACCCATGCCGACCGAGACCGTCGACCCACGGCCCGCGCCGCGCCGCCAGGCGCGCGGGGTCGCCCGTCGCGACGCGATCGTCCGCGCCGCCGCGGACCTCATCCTCCAGGAGGGCCCGGCGTCGGTGACGCACCGCGCCGTCGCGTCCCGGGCCGACGTCCCGCTCGCCGCCACGACGTACTACTTCACCGACCTCGACGACCTCATCGGCGCGGCCGGCGAGGTCGTCGTGGCCGGGTGGGCGGCCCACGCGCGCGGCGCGGCCGAGCGGGCCGCGCGGGGCGGTGACCGCGCGCGCGAGGACGCGCACGTGCTCGTGGACGCGGTCCTGCCGCCCGGGGGCGAGAGCGAGGTGCGCGGCTTCTACGAGCACCTCGTGGGCGCGGGTCGTTACCCCGCGCTCGCCCGCGCCTACGGCGAGGGCCGGCAGGGCCTCGACGACGCCGTCGGGCAGCTCCTCGCGGTGCGCGGTCTCGCGAGCGTGCCGCCCGGGCTGCTCATCGCCGTCGTGGACGGCGCCGCGGTGAGCGCGCTGAGCGAGGGCCGCGACGTGCGCGCGCTCGCCGTGCTGCTCGTCGGCGAGCTCGTGGGCCGCCCGCGCGCGAGCTGACCGCCCACCGCCCGCGACGTGGGACCGCCCGCGGTGGCCTAGCCTGGAAGGCGTGCCCGACCCCCTCGAGACCGTCGTCTACCGCACCCCTCTGACCACGCGGTTCCGCGGGATCGACGCGCGCGACGGCGTGCTGCTGCGCGGGGACGCGGGCTGGGGCGAGTTCTCCCCGTTCTGGGACTACGACGACGCCGAGTCGGCGGCGTGGTTGCGCGCGGCGCACGAGGCCGCGGACCAGGGATGGCCGGGTGCTGTGCGCGACCGCGTGCCCGTCAACGTCACCGTGCCCGCGGTCGGGCCCGACCACGCGCGCGAGCTCGTCGCCGCGTCCGGGGGGTGCCGCACCGCGAAGGTCAAGGTCGCGCAGCGCGGACCCGACGGCGCGCTCGAGGCCCTCGACGCCGAGGTCGCGCGCCTCGAGGCCGTGCGCGACGCGCTCGGCCCGGGCGGGCGCGTGCGGGTCGACGCGAACGGCGCGTGGGGCGTGGACGAGGCGCTGCGCCGGCTCCCCGCGCTCGACCGCGCGGCGGGCGGGCTCGAGTACGTCGAGCAGCCGTGCGTGGACGTCGCCGGGCTGGCGGCCGTCCGGCGCGGGCAGCGGGGCGACACGGCGGTGCCCGTCGCCGCCGACGAGTCGATCCGCCGGGCCGCGGACCCCCTCGCCGTGGTGCGTGCCGACGCCGCGGACGTCGTCGTGCTCAAGGTGCAGCCGCTCGGCGGCGTGCGCGCGTGCCTCGACCTCGCCGAGCAGGTCGGCCTGCCCGTCGTCGTGTCGTCCGCGCTCGAGTCGTCCGTGGGCATCGCCGCGGGAGTCGCGCTCGCTGCCGCACTCCCGGAGCTGCCCTACGCGTGCGGGCTCGCGACCGTGAACCTCTTCGTCGCCGACGTGGCCGACCCGCCGCTCGTGCCCGTCGACGGCGCGCTGCCCGTCGCCCGCCCCGAGCCCTCCGCCGCGGCGCTCGCGGCCACCGCGCCCGACGACGCGACGGACCGCCGCTGGCGCGAGCGGCTCGACCGCGTCGCCGGCCTGGCGCTCGCGGGAGGTGCGCGATGAGCGCGCCCGCGGGTACGCCCGGCGCCGCCGCACCGCACGACGGCGTGACGGCCCTCGACCCGCTGCTCGACGGCCTGGACGCGCAGCCGCCCGCGGTGCGCAGCGCGTTCGCGCTCGTGCACCGGCTGCTGCACGAGGGTGTCGCGGACGTCGTCCTCGCGCCGGGGTCGCGCAGCGCTCCGCTCGCCTACGCGCTCGCGGCGGCGTCCGACCTCGGGCACCTCACGCTGCACGTGCGGGTCGACGAGCGCGCGGCCGGCTTCCTCGCCCTCGGCCTCTCGCGCGGCGCGGGCCCGGTCGTGCGCGGCGGCGTCGCGCTGCCCCGGCCGGTGGCGGTCGTCACGACGTCCGGGACGGCCGTCGCGAACCTCCACCCTGCGGTGCTCGAGGCGCACCACACGGGCGTCCCGCTCGTGCTCCTGACCGCCGACCGGCCGCACGAGCTGCGCGGGGCGGGCGCGAACCAGACGACGCACCAGGCCGGGATCTTCGGCGCGGCGGTGCGGTTCGCCGCGGACGTCCCCGCGCCCGACGGCCGACCGGGTGAGGTGCGCGACCTCCTCGCCGTCGCGACGCGCGCGCTCGCCGAGGCGGTCGGCGCGCGCTCGGGGCACCCCGGCCCGGTCCACCTCGACCTCGCGTACCGCGAACCCCTGGTCCCCGTCGCCGCGACCGGTCCCGGCACGCCCGTCGCGGCGGTCCCCGACCCGCTCGGCGTCCGCTCGGCCGTCGTGCTGCCCGCCGCGGCGCCGCCCGTGCCGTCGGACGCGGAGCGGGGCGACGGCGCCGTGGCCCTCGGCGCGCCGGTCGCGCCCGTCGCCGTGCCGGTCCCCGGTGGGCGGACCGTCGTCGTCGCGGGCGACGGCGCGGGCCGCGTCGCGCGCGACCTCGCCGAGGCGCGCGGCTGGCCGCTCCTCGCGGAACCGTCGTCGGGGGCGGCCGGGGGCCCGAACCTGGTCGTCGCGCACGCGCTCGTGCTCGGGGTCGACGAGCTCGTGGACGGCGCCGAGCACGTCGTCGTGCTCGGCCGTCCGACGCTCTCGCGGCCGGTGCAGCGGCTGCTCGGGCGGCCGGACGTCGAGGTGAGCGTCGTCGCGCCGGGCGCCGGCCCCTGGCCCGACGCCGCGCGCAACGCGTCGACGGTCCTGACGGCGGTACCGGCTCGGTGGCTCGACCCGCGCCCGGGTACCCCGGAGCCGTCCGAGCTCGCGCCCGGGCCGACGCCGGGCCGCACGACCGACCCGAGGTGGCTCGCGCGCTGGCGCGCGGCGTCGGCAGCCGCCGCCGAGGTCGTCGCCGTGGCGACCGACGGGTCGCTGGCCGACGGCCCGAGCGTGGCGCGCGCCGTCGTCGACGCGTGCGGGCCGGACGACCTGCTGGTGGTGGGGTCGTCCAACCCCGTGCGCGACCTGGCCCTCGTGCTCGGCCTCGACGCCGACGCGCCGCGGGTCCTGGCGAACCGCGGTCTCGCCGGGATCGACGGCACCGTGTCCACCGCGCTCGGCGCCGCGGTGGCCACCGCCCGCCCGCACCGGCGCACGCGCGCGCTGCTCGGCGACCTCACGTTCCTCCACGACGCGGGCGGCCTCCTGCGGGGTCCGCACGAGCCGCACGTCGACCTGCAGCTCGTCGTGGTGAACGACGACGGCGGCTCGATCTTCGCGGGGCTCGAGCCCGGCGGGCTCGGTGCGACGTCCGCGGCGGCGGGCCGCACGTTCGAGCGGGTCTTCGCGACCCCCCACGGGGCGAACCTGGCCCAGCTCTGCGCCGGGTACGGCGTGGACCACCAGCTCGTGCAGGACGTCCCCTCGCTGCGGCACGCGCTGGCCGCCCCGAGCCACGGCGTCCAGGTGCTGGAGGTGCGCGTGTCCCGGGCGGAGCGGCGAGAGGCCGGTCTGCGCGTGGGGGAACGGGTGCGCGACGCGGTCCGCGAGGCGGTCGTGGTGGGTCGCTGACGAGGGGCCAGAACTCGCAGCGAACTCCCAGGCTCGTTCAAGCCTCGTTCAAGCGCGGCGGTGTGAAGTAGTGGGCAGAACCGAGGAGGCCCACCATGACGAACACCCCGGGCACGGAGCCCACCCCCACCACGCCGGCCCCCGACGCGCCCGCGTCGACGCCGGCCGCCACTCCCGCCGCCACGACCCCCGCGGCCGCCGAGCGTGCTGCGTCGGTCGCTGCCGAGTCGACTGGCGGGACGCCCACGGAGCCGCTGGCCCCCGTCTCCGCGACCCAGCCGCTCCCGCCGACCACGACGCACCCGACGCAGCCGCTCGGCGCGCCGCAGCACGTGCAGCATCTCTCCACGCCGCAGCCCGCCCCCACGACGCACAGCGCGGCGACGCCGATGCCGAACCCGTACGCACGCCCCGCGCAGCCCGGGCCGCACGCACCGTCCGGCAGCTTCGGGCCGCCGCCCGCGCCGCCGGTCCCGACCGCGCAGGGCGAGGCAGGCGCTCCGAAGCGGCGGCGCACGTGGGTGCCCGTCGTGAGCGCCGCCGCCGCGGCCGCGGTCCTGGCGAGCGTCGGAACCGCCGGTCTCACCGGTGCGTTCGGCGCCGACCAGGACTCGGCGTCGCTCGCGGACGTCGGCCAGCACCAGGAGAACTCGGCCGCGCCGGTGTCCGACTCGTCGTCGCAGAACCCCGACTGGGAGGCCGTGACGAAGGCCGTCGCCCCGTCGGTCGTCGCGATCCAGGTGCAGACCTCGCAGGGCGGTGCCGAGGGGTCGGGCGTCATCATCGACGACCAGGGCCACGTCGTGACCAACAACCACGTCGTCTCCGGCGCGGAGAACGACACCGTCCAGGTGACGCTCAGCGACGGGCGCCTCTTCGAGGCGAAGATCGTCGGGCTCGACCCGGCGACCGACCTCGCCGTCGTGCAGCTCGTCGACGCCCCCGACGACCTCCAGCCCGCGACGCTCGGTGACTCCGACGACGTGAGCGTCGGCGAGTCGGTCCTCGCGGTCGGCAACCCGCTGGGCCTCGCGAACACCGCGACGACCGGCATCGTCTCAGCCGTGGACCGCCCGGTCTCCGCGTCGGGCGAGGACGGCGGCACGTCCGTCGTGACGAACGCCATCCAGATCGACGCTGCGATCAACCCCGGCAATTCCGGCGGCCCGCTCTTCGACGCGCAGGGTCGCGTCATCGGCATCACGTCGTCGATCGCGACGCTGTCGGGTGGCGGCACCCAGTCCGGCTCCATCGGGCTCGGGTTCGCCATCCCGGTGAACCTCGCGAAGTCGATCAGCGAGCAGCTCATCGAGAACGGCACCGCCGAGCACGCGTTCCTCGGCTTGACGCTCGCGGACGCCACTGCGACCGCCGACGGCGTCACGCGCCGCGGCGCCGAGGTCCAGGAGGTGACCGACGGGTCGCCCGCGGCCGACGCCGGCATCCGGTCCGGCGACGTGATCGTCGAGATCGACGGCCACGCCGTCGGCGGCGCGGAGTCGCTCACGGCCTTCGTCCGCGAGCGCGCGGCGGGCGCGAAGTCCACGCTGACCGTGGTGCGCGACGGCAAGACGCTCGAGCTCGACGTCACCCTCGCGACGCGCCCCGCGGACGACGAGACCACCGGCCAGGGCTCGCAGGACGGCCAGGGCCAGCTCCCGGGTCAGGACGGCAGCCAGGACGGCCAGGGCCAGCTCCCGGGTCAGGACGGCAGCCAGGACGGCCAGGGCCAGCTCCCCGGCCAGGGTGGCGAGCAGGGCGGCGACCAGGGTCAGCAGACCGACCCGACCGACCCGGGCAACGTGCCGAACCCGTTCGACTGGTTCTTCGGCGGCCAGGGCTGACCCTGACGGGCGCCCCGCGAGGGGCGCCCCTCGCGGGGCGGGTCGTCGTGCCGGCACGCGCGACCCGCACCCCGCGCCACGTCCCGTCGTGACCTCTGACCGCGACGGGCGGGTGGCCGGACCGCGGACGTCCCCCCGCGGTCGGGCCGCCGCACCGAGCGGCCGGCACGGATCCCCGTGCCGGCCGCTCGTCGTCGGCGGTGCCGCTCAGTCGGTGGCGGCGGCGCTCGGCGCCCACGTCGCGTCGGTGTCCGACGCGGCCGGCGAGGCCGGTGCCTCCACGCGCTTGGTGAAGAAGCCGGCCGTCTCGGCGTAGCCGCCGGAGACGTAGAACTCCTTGGAGAGACCGGTGGCGAGGCCGACGCGGCGCGCGCCGACCTCGGCCGCCCACTCCTCGGCGCTGTCGAGGAGGAGGCGGCCGATGCCCTGGCGGCGGTGCGACGGGAGGACGGCGACCTCCTCGACCCGGCAGACGACGCCGCTGGACGCGAAGGTCAGGTGCCGGTTCGCGAGCAGGTACCCCACGACGCCGTGGTCGGGCAGCTCCGCCACCGCGAAGTACGTGTCGAGCGCGGCGAGCAGGGGCCCGAAGGACCGCTCGAACGCCTCACGCTCGGGGTCGTGGCGGGGCAGCTCGAGGACGAGCGGCCACACGGCGTCACGGTCGGCGACGACGGCCCGACGGACGAGCACGCCGGACGGGGCGGTGGAGCGGGGACGGGAAAACTGGGAGGAGTCGGACACCTCCCGAACCTAGCAGCGACGAGGGCGCCGGGCCCGGCCGTCCGGGTGGCGGTCGAAAGTCGGCGGGGGTGACGTTCCGCACGCCCCCGCTGGGCCGCACCCCGCTGCCGTCAGGCCCCGCCGAGCGCGTAGCGCATCGGCTCGAGCTTCGCCTCCGACTCGGCGACCTCCGCCGCCGGGTCGGACGCGGCGACGATCCCGCACCCGGCGAACAGCCGCACCGACCGGGGGTCCGCGGCCGAGAGCTCGGCCGAGCGCAGCGCGATGCCCCACTCGCCGTCGCCGTCCGCGCCGAGCCACCCGACCGGCCCCGCGTAGCGACCGCGGTCCATGCCCTCGATCTCCCGGATCAGCTCGCGCGCGACGCTCGTCGGGGTGCCGCACACGGCCGCCGACGGGTGCAGGGCCGCGGCGAGCGCGAGGCTCGTGGGCCCCGCCGCCGCCCCGCCCGAGGAGCCCGGGACGACAGCGCCGCGCGCGAGGACCGCCGTCACGTCCGACGCGAGGTGCATGACGTTCGGCAGGTGCAGCACGAACGGCGCGTCGGGCACGTTCATCGACGAGCAGAACGGGGCGAGCGCCTGAGCGACGGACCGCACGGCGTACTCGTGCTCCTCGAGGTCCTTCGACGACCGGGCGAGCTGGGCCGCCCGCAGGAGCGCCTCGTCGTCGGACAGCCCGCCGCGGCGGATCGTCCCCGCGAGCACGCGCGACGTGACGAGCCCCTTCTCGCTGCGGACGAGGAGCTCGGGGGTCGCGCCGACGAGGCCGTCGACGGAGAAGGTCCAGCACGCCTCGTAGGCGGACGCCAGGCGCGCGAGCAGCCAGCGCGGGTCCACGGGCTCGGCGGTGTGCGCGACGACGTCCCGCGCCAGGACGACCTTCTCGAGCGCGCCCGAGCGGATGCGCTCGACCCCCTCCGCCACGACGGCCGCCCAGTCGTCGGCCCGCAGCGCGCCGTCGTGCCACGCCACCTCGCCGGGCGACGTGACGGGCGCGCGGGGCGTGCGCCGCAGCGCGTCGGTCGGGGAGGACGAGAGCGAGCCCGCGGTGTCGACGGTCGTGAGCCACGCCTGCCCGTCGCGCCGGCCGACGACGACGCGCGGCACGACGAGCACGCCGCCCGCGCGGACCGGGTCGTGGGCGTCGTCGCCGGGGGCGGAGTCGTCGAACGCGAACGAGCCGAACGCGACCGGACCTGTCCCGGGCAGCCCGACCTCGTCCCGCACGACGGCGCGCGCGAGCGTCTCGTGCCACGCGGCCTCGGCGTCGGCGAACCGGCCGGGGCCCCAGGTCTCGAGGCGCAGTGCCTCGCCCCAGCCCACGATCCCGTCGCCGCGCCGCACCCAGGCGAGGGGCCGCGCGTCGGGCAGGAGGTCGACGAGGGCGTCCAGACCGCCGGGCAGGTCGGGGATCCGCGTGGTCCTCACGACCAGAGGGTGGGGCTGTGCGGCCGTGGCCGACGGTTCTGCAGTCATCGCCTCCCAGCGTAAGCCGCGCACGCGGGTGCGCCCGGCGGTGCGGGGACGTGGAAGCATGGGCGGCATGCCCCGCGCCAACCTGGACAAGAAGCCCTCCGAGGTCGCGTCGATGTTCGACGGGATCGCCTCGCGCTACGACCTGACGAACGACATCATGTCGTTCGGCCAGGACCGTGCCTGGCGCCGGGCGACGGTGCGCGCGGTCGGCGCGCTGCCGGGGGAGAAGGTCCTCGACCTCGCGGCCGGGACCGGGACGTCGTCCGAGCCGTTCGCCGACGACGGGGTGCGCGTCGTGCCGTGCGACTTCTCGTTCGGCATGCTCCAGGTCGGCAAGGAGCGCCGGCCCGACCTTCCGTTCGTCGCCGGTGACGCGACGCGCCTGCCGTTCGCGGACGGCACGTTCGACGCCGTGACGATCTCGTTCGGGCTCCGCAACGTCGTCGACACCGAGGGCGCGCTGCGCGAGATGCTGCGCGTCGTGCGCCCGGGCGGGCGGGTCGTGATCTGCGAGTTCTCGACCCCGACGTGGGCGCCGTTCCGCGTCCTCTACCAGGAGTACCTCGTCCAGGCGCTGCCGCGCATCGCCGCAGCCGTGACGCGCGAGGGCGGCTCGTACGAGTACCTCGCGGAGTCCATCGCTGCCTGGCCCGACCAGGTCGGGCTCGGCCGGCTCCTGCTCCGTGCGGGCTGGGAGAAGGTCGCCTACCGCAACCTCTCCGGCGGGATCGTCGCGCTCCACCGGGGCACGCGACCCGCCTGACACGTCGCCGTCGTCGGAGACGGCGGTCGGACGACGACCGCCGAGACCACGGCGACGCAGCACGTCATCACCGGGTCGCTGCTCTGCGGGCTCCTCCGGTCGATCCTCGACCTGCGGCTCGGCGGCACGACCGTGCCGGTCGGCGTCTGGTCCGTGCACGCGTCGAGGTGAGCGACGCGACGCCCGCCTCGGGCGCGCGCGGCGTCGCCCGGAGTCGCTGACCTGCGGCGACGTGGGCCGCCACCCACCGCTCGCAGACGGGACGAGGTGCGGACGCGCGCGGAGGCTAGGTCATCGCCGCGCCGGCCCCCTTGCCCGCCGGTCCCGAGCCACAGGGCCGGGAGTCGTCGGCCCCGAGGACCTTCGTCACACAATCTCCCAGGGAAGGGTCGCCTTGCTACACATCCCGCGCTGGGAGTGACTAGAGTGGCGATGTCCATTGTGACCGACTTCACAAGGACCGTGGGTGCGCCGTGTCCCGAGCCGGGTGACGGTGGAGCACCACGAGGTGTCCCGACGACCGGACGGTGAGGTGAGCACGGTGGGCGCGAGGCTCGACGACGCCGATGTCATCGTCGTGGGCGCGGGTCCGGCCGGCTCTGCCGCGGCCCACTACTGCGCCGCGGCCGGGCTGAGCGTCCTCCTGCTGGAGAAGTCGTCGTTCCCGCGCGACAAGATCTGCGGCGACGGCCTGACGCCGCGCGCGGTCGCCGAGCTCGTGCGCATGGGCGTGCCGACGCGCGCCGAGGACGGCTGGATCCGGAACCAGGGCCTGCGCGTCGTCGCGAGCGGCCGCTCGTGGGAGCTCGCGTGGCCCGACCTCGCGTCGTACCCGAGCTACGGCATGGCACGCGCGCGCCACTCGTTCGACAGGACCCTCGCCGAGCACGCGCAGCGCACGGGGGCCAAGCTCCTGGAGCGCACCGCGGTCACCGGCCCCGTGCTCGACGAGCGCACCGGCCGCGTCGTCGGCGTCACCGCCCGGCCCGTGGACGACAAGGGCCGGCGCGCGGGCGACGAGGTCACCTACCGCGCGCCCGTCGTCATCGCGGCCGACGGCGTCTCGTCGCGCTTCGCGCTCGCGCTGGGCCTCGCGCGCCGCGAGGACCGCCCGATCGGCGTCGCCGTCCGCACCTACTTCCGCACCCCGCGCCACGACGACCCGTGGATGGAGTCCCACCTCGAGCTGTGGGACGGCAAGCCCCGCGAGTCCAACCTGCTGCCCGGGTACGGCTGGATCTTCTCGCTCGGCGACGGGACGGCGAACGTCGGGCTCGGCTCGGTGAGCTCGACGCCGGCGCGCCAGTCGGCGGCGAACGTCGACTACAAGGACCTGTTCGCCACCTGGATGCGCAACGCGCCAGCCGAGTGGGAGTTCACCGAGGAGAACCGGCTCGCCCCCGTGCGCGGCGCGGCGCTCCCCATGGGCTTCAACCGGTCGCCGCTGTACACGCGCGGCGTGCTGCTCGTGGGCGACTCGGGCGGCATGGTCAGCCCGTTCAACGGCGAGGGCATCGCCTACGCGATGCAGGCCGGGCGGGCGGCGGCCGACGTCGTCGCCCAGTCGCGCGTGCGGCTCACCGACGGCGGCCGCGAGCGCGCGCTCCAGACGTACCCGCGGATCATGCGCCGCGAGCTGGGCGGCTACTACACGCTCGGCCGGTACTTCGTGAAGCTCATCGAGCACCCCGAGATCATGCGGATCTGCACGCGCTACGGGCTCCCGCGCCCGGTCGTGATGCGGTTCGTCCTCAAGCTCCTGTCCGACTGCTACGAGCCCCGCGGCGGCGACTGGGTCGACCGCGTCATCGCGGGGCTGACGAGGGTGGTGCCCTCGTCATGAGCCCACGAGGTGGGCCCGCAACGACGCGGGCGCTCGCACCACCCACAGGTCTTCCCGGGCACCGCCCGGGCGTTCCCGTCCCGAGCCCCCACTCGAGGAGTACGCGATGACCAACCCGTACGTTCCGCTTCTCGTCCTCATGGGCGTGGCCGCCGTGCTGGCTCTCGGCGGTGTGGCCGCGAGCGCGGTCATCGGCCCCAAGCGCTACAACCGCGCCAAGCTCGACGCCTACGAGTGCGGCATCGAGCCCACGCCCCACGCGATCGGCGGCGGGCGCTTCCCGATCAAGTACTACCTCGTCGCCATGACGTTCATCGTCTTCGACATCGAGGTCGTCTTCCTCTACCCGTGGGCGGTCGACTTCGCGACGCTCGCGACCTTCGGCCTCGTCGCCATGCTCGCGTTCCTCGCGCTCATCACCGTCCCGTTCGTCTACGAGTGGCGCCGGGGTGGTCTCGAGTGGGACTGAGCGTGCGACCGACCGTCCGCGCCAGCGGGCACCGGCGAGAGAACTAGGAGAACACCATGGGGATCGAGGAAGCTCCCTCGGGCTTCTTGCTGACCACGATCGAGGACCTCGCGGGGTACCTGCGCAAGGCGTCGCTCTGGCCCGTGACGTTCGGGCTGGCATGCTGCGCGATCGAGATGATGGCCGCCGGCGCCTCGCGGTTCGACCTGTCGCGCTTCGGCATGGAGGTCTTCCGGGCCTCGCCGCGCCAGGCGGACCTCATGATCGTGGCCGGGCGCGTGAGCCAGAAGATGGCGCCGGTCGTGCGGCAGGTCTACGACCAGATGAGCGAGCCCAAGTGGGTGCTGTCGATGGGCGTGTGCGCGTCGAGCGGCGGCATGTTCAACAACTACGCGATCGTGCAGGGCGTCGACCACATCGTGCCCGTGGACATCTACCTCCCGGGCTGCCCGCCGCGGCCGGAGATGCTCATCAACGCGATCCTCGCGCTGCACGACCAGATCCAGCACGAGCCGCTCGGCGTGAACCGCAAGGAGGCGGCGCGCGCCGCCGAGGCGGCCGCGCTCGAGGCGACGCCCACGTTCCAGATGAAGGGGCTGCTGCGGTGACGGACGAGAAGACGGGCGGTGGCACGCCCGTGCCGCAGCCCGAGGAGGTCTCCGGACCCCGTTCGGGCGACCTGGTGACCGGGGCGGGCGCGCCGCGCACGCTCGAGGTCGTCGAGGTGCGCGAGGGCATGTTCGGCGTCCATGGCTCGGGCGACACGTCGGGGTACGGCGGGCTCGTCCAGCCCGTCGCGATGCCCGGCGCCAGCCCGCGGCCGTACGGCGGCTGGTTCGACGAGGTCGTCGACGTCCTGGCGGAGGTTCTGGCCGAGCAGGGCACGCGGTTCGAGGCGGCGGTGGAGCGCGTCGTCGTGGACCCGCCCGGCGCGCACGCCGAGCTGACGATCCACGTGCACCGCGACCACCTCGTCGAGGTGTGCCGCGCGCTGCGCGACGACCAGGACCTGCGGTTCGAGCTGAGCCTCGGCGTGAGCGGCGTGCACTTCCCGCACGACGTCGGCCGCGAGCTGCACGCCGTGTACCACCTCACGTCGATCACGCACGGGCGCCGCCTGCGCCTCGAGGTGTCGGTGCCCGACGCCGACCCGCACGTCCCGACCACGACGTCCGTCTACCCGACGAACGACTGGCACGAGCGCGAGACGTGGGACTTCTTCGGCATCGTCTTCGACGGCCACCCGTCGCTCGCGCGCATCGAGATGCCCGACGACTGGCCGGGCCACCCGCAGCGCAAGGACTACCCGCTCGGCGGGATCCCCGTCGAGTACAAGGGCGCGACCGTGCCCCCGCCCGACACGAGGAGGTCGTACTCGTGAGCACGCACACCACCGGCGCCCCCGGCGCCGCCCCGCACGCCACGAAGCCGCCCGTGGGTGACTTCGACCAGGGCGTCCCGAGCTTCGAGGCGTCGGGCGGCGACTGGGCCGACATCGCGGAGAGCGCCGTCGCCGCGGCCGCGCTCGGCGAGGAGCGCATCGTCGTCAACATGGGCCCGCAGCACCCGTCCACGCACGGCGTGCTCCGCCTCATGCTCGAGATCGACGGCGAGACGGTCACCGAGGCGCGCTGCGGCATCGGCTACCTGCACACCGGCATCGAGAAGAACATGGAGTACCGGACGTGGACGCAGGGCGTCACGTTCTGCACCCGCATGGACTACCTCGCGCCGCTGTTCCAGGAGACGGCGTACTGCCTCGCGGTCGAGAAGCTGCTCGGCATCACGGACGACGTGCCCGAGCGGGCGAGCGTCATCCGGGTGCTCATGATGGAGCTCAACCGGATCGCGTCCCACCTCGTGTGCCTGGGCACCGGCGGCAACGAGATGGGCGCGACCACCGTCATGACCATCGCGTTCACCGCGCGCGAGGAGATCCTGCGGATCTTCGAGGCCGTGACCGGCTTGCGCATGAACAACGCGTACGTCCGTCCCGGTGGCGTCGCGCAGGACGTCCCGCCGGACCTCGTGGACCAGGTCCGCAAGGCCGACCCGCTCATCCGGCGGTACCTCGGCCAGCTCGGCGACCTCATGCTCGCCAACCCGATCTTCAAGGGCCGCCTCGTCGGCGTCGGGCACCTCAACCTCGCGGGCTGCATGGCGCTCGGGATCACCGGGCCGGTGCTGCGCTCGACGGGCCACCCGTACGACGTGCGCAAGACGGACCCGTACTGCGGCTACGAGACCTACGACTTCGACGTCCCGACCGCGACCGGCGCCGACTGCTACGACCGCGTCGTGCTGCGGCTCGAGGAGTGCTACCAGTCGCTGCACATCGTCGAGCAGTGCCTCGAGCGCCTCGAGAAGACTGCCGGGCAGCCCGTCATGGTGGGCGACCGCAAGATCGCGTGGCCGGCGCAGCTCGCGATCGGCAGCGACGGCCAGGGCAACTCGCTCGAGCACATCAAGGAGATCATGGGCACCTCCATGGAGGCCCTGATCCACCACTTCAAGCTCGTCACCGAGGGCTTCCGCGTCCCGGTCGGGCAGGCGTGGCAGACCGTGGAGCACCCGCGCGGCGAGCTCGGGGTGCACGTCGTCTCCGACGGCGGTACGCGCCCCTACCGGGCGCACTTCCGCGACCCGTCGTTCAACAACCTCCAGGCCGTGGCGGCGATGTGCGAGGGCGGCCAGGTGGCCGACGTCGTGGTCGCCGTCGCCTCCCTGGACCCCGTGCTGGGAGGGGTGGACCGATGACCATCGACGCCGGACCTGCGACGAACGGCTCGCCCGCCGGCGGGTCGCGCCCCGGGTACGACGCGGAGACGACGGCGCGACTCGCCGCCGACGCCGCGCAGATCGTCGCCCGCTACCCCGAGTCCCGCTCGGCGCTGCTGCCGATGCTCCACCTCGTCCAGTCGGAGGACGGCTACGTCTCGCGCGACGGCATCCTGTTCTGCGCGGAGCAGCTCGGCCTCACCGCGGCCGAGGTCTCGGCCGTCGCGACGTTCTACACCCAGTACAAGCGCCACCCCAACGGCACCTACACCGTGGGCGTCTGCACCAACACGCTGTGCGCGATCATGGGCGGCGACGCGATCTTCGACGAGCTCTCCGACCACCTCGGCGTGGGTCACGACGAGACGACGGAGGACGGCGCGATCACGCTCGAGCGCGTCGAGTGCAACGCGGCCTGTGACTACGCGCCGGTCATGATGGTCAACTGGGAGTTCTTCGACAACCAGACGCCCGGATCGGCGACCGACGTCGTCGACCGCCTCCGCGCGGGCGAGGCCGTCGCCCCGACGCGCGGCGCGGCGAGCGTGTGCTCCTTCAAGCAGATGAGCCGCGTCCTCGCGGGCTTCCCCGACGGTCGCGCCGACGAGGGCGTCGGCGCGGGCGAGCCCACCCTCGCCGGCCTGCGCCTCGCCCGCGAGCAGGGCTGGACCGCCCCCACGGAGTCGGCGGGCGGGCCGGACGCCGAGGCGGGCGCGGGCGCACCGGAGAAGCCCGTCACCGGCGGCGAGCAGTCGAGCGCCGAGCGGAAGCCCACGACCGACGCCGACGTCGACCCCGGCGGCAAGGCCGAGTCTCCTGGCACCAAGCCCGACCCGTCGAAGGGAGCGGACGCATGAGCGAGCAGCAGGGCACCGTGGCCCGACCGACCCCGGACCCGCTGACCCCCGTCCTGTCGGACACGTGGGACGCGGACCGGTCCTGGTCGCTGGCGTCGTACGTGGACCGCGGCGGCTACGAGGGCCTGCGCGCGGCGCTCGCCCAGGACCCGGCGGACGTCGTCGCGACGGTCAAGGCGTCGGGACTGCGCGGCCGTGGCGGCGCAGGCTTCCCGACGGGCATGAAGTGGGGCTTCCTGCCCGCGCCCGACGGCGGGCCGCGGTACCTCGTCGTCAACGCCGACGAGTCCGAGCCAGGCACGTGCAAGGACATCCCGCTCATGCTCGCGAGCCCGCAGGCGCTCGTCGAGGGCGTCGCGATCACGTCGTACGCGATCGGCTGCGACCACGCGTTCATCTACGTGCGCGGCGAGGTGCTGCACGTGTACCGCCGCCTGCTGCGCGCGGTCGAGGAGGCCTACGAGGCCGGCTACCTCGGCAAGGACGTCCAGGGTTCGGGCTTCGACCTCGACGTCACCGTCCACGCCGGTGCGGGCGCGTACATCTGCGGCGAGGAGACGGCGCTGCTCGACTCGCTCGAGGGGCGCCGCGGGCAGCCGCGGCTCAAGCCGCCGTTCCCCGCGGTCGCGGGCCTGTACGCGCGCCCGACGGTCGTCAACAACGTGGAGTCCATCGCGAGCGTGCCGTCGATCGTCGCGCGCGGCGCGGACTGGTTCACGTCGATGGGGACGGAGCGCTCGGCCGGGTTCGGCCTGTTCTCGCTGTCCGGTCACGTGACGCGGCCTGGGCAGTACGAGGCACCGCTCGGCACGACGCTGCGCGAGCTCCTCGACCTCGCGGGCGGGATGCGCGGCGGCAAGGCGCTGAAGTTCTGGACGCCGGGCGGCTCGTCGACGCCGCTGTTCACGGACGCCCACCTCGACACGCCCCTCGACTACGAGTCGGTCGCGGCGGCGGGCTCGATGCTCGGCACGCGCGCGCTCCAGCTCTTCGACGAGACGACGTGCGTCGTGCGGGCCGTGAGCCGGTGGACGGACTTCTACGCGCACGAGTCGTGCGGCAAGTGCACGCCGTGCCGCGAGGGCACGTACTGGATGAAGCAGGTCCTGGCGCGCATCGAGGCGGGCCAGGGCACGGAGTCCGACCTCGACCTGCTCCTCGACACGTGCGACAACATCCTGGGCCGCGCGTTCTGCGCGCTCGGCGACGGCGCGACCTCGCCGGTGACGAGCAGCATCGAGCTGTTCCGCGACGAGTACGAGGCGCACATCACCGGGCACGGGTGCCCGTTCGACCCGGCGGCCTCGGCGCTCTTCGACTACACGCCCCGCCCGGCCCGCGTCCTGACGGCAGGAGTGCACTGATGACGACCACGACCCCCGCCCCGGGCACCGGCTCAGCGGCCGCACCCGCGGGCGGCGCGGCCAAGCCCCCGGTCCCCGCGGACCACGTGACGTTCACGATCGACGACGTCGAGATGTCCGTGCCGAAGGGCACGCTCGTGATCCGCGCGGCCGAGCAGATCGGGATCCAGATCCCGCGGTTCTGCGACCACCCGCTGCTGGAGCCTGCGGGTGCGTGCCGCCAGTGCCTCGTCGAGGTGGCGACGCCCGACCGCGAGGGCAACGTGCGGCCTATGCCGAAGCCCCAGGCGTCGTGCACGCTCGAGGCGACGCCCGGCATGGTGGTCAAGACGCAGCGCACCAGCCCGGTCGCCGACAAGGCGCAGCACGGGATCATGGAGCTCCTGCTCATCAACCACCCGCTCGACTGCCCGGTGTGCGACAAGGGCGGCGAGTGCCCGCTGCAGAACCAGGCGATGAGCAACGGCCGCGCGACGAGCCGGTTCGTGGACGTCAAGCGCACGTTCCCCAAGCCGATCGCGGTCTCGACGACGATCCTGCTCGACCGCGAGCGCTGCGTCCTGTGCCAGCGCTGCACGCGCTTCTCGCAGGAGATCGCGGGCGACGCGTTCATCGACCTGCAGAAGCGCGGCGCCGCGCAGCAGATCGGCCGCTTCGACGAGGCGGTGCTGGACTTCGCGCCGCCGTCGGGCCAGGCGCCGGGCGACCGCCCGGTCGGGCTCGCGCTCGAGGACGAGTCGGGGCTGCCGTTCGCGTCGTACTTCTCGGGCAACACGGTGCAGATCTGCCCGGTGGGCGCGCTCACGGGCGCGGCGTACCGGTTCCGCTCGCGCCCGTTCGACCTGGTCTCGACCCCTGGGGTCTCCGAGCACGACTCGTCGGGCTCGGCGATCCGCGTCGACCACCGTCGCGGCGTGGTGCTCCGCCGCCTCGCGGGCGAGGACCCGCTGGTCAACGAGGAGTGGATCACCGACCGCGACCGCTTCGCGTTCTCGTGGCAGTCCGCGCCGGACCGCCTGACGCACCCGCTCGTGCGCGACCGCGAGGTCGCCCCGGACGGGACGGTGACCCGTGGCGAGCTCCGCCCCGCCTCGTGGGCCGAGGCGCTCGAGGTCGCGGCGGACGCCCTGACGCGGGCGCGCGACGCGGGGGGCGTCGCCGTCCTGCCGGGCGGGCGCCTCACGGTCGAGGACGCGTACGCGTACGCGAAGCTCGCGCGCACGTGGCTGCGCACCAACGACGTCGACCACCGCGCGCGCGCCCACAGCGCCGAGGAGGCGGGCTTCCTCGCGCACGCCGTCGCGGGCCGGGCCGTCGGCCACGCCGGCGGGGTGACGTTCACCGACCTCGAGAAGGCGCCTGCCGTCCTGCTCGTCGGCCTCGAGGCCGAGGAGGAGGCGGGCGTGACGTTCCTGCGCCTGCGCAAGGGGGCGCTGCGGCACGGCGTCCGGGTGTTCTCCGTCGCGCCGTTCGCGTCGCGCGGCGTGCAGCGCATGCACGGCACGCTCCTCCCGGCCGCGCCGGGCACCGAGGCGGAGTGGCTCGACGGCATCGCCGCGGGCGACCAGGTCCGTACGCTCGACGAGGCCGAGGGCACCGACCTCCTCGCCGAGGTCAGCGACGCGCTCCGGGCGCCGGGCGCCGTGATCCTCGTCGGCGAGCGGCTCGCGGCGACGCGGGGCGGGTACAGCGCGCTGCTGCGCGCGGTCGCCGCGACGGGCGCACGCCTCGCGTGGGTCCCCCGCCGCGCCGGCGAGCGCGGCGGCGTCGAGGCAGGCACCCTGCCGAACCTCCTGCCGGGTGGCCGCCCCGTCTCCGACGCCGCGGCTCGCGTCGACGTCGCGACGGTCTGGGGCGTGGCCGCCACGGACGACCAGCCGACCGGGCTCCCCGCGACGGCGGGCCGCGACGTGGGGGAGATGCTCGACGCCCTGTCGGTCGGCCAGCTCGCGGGCGCGCTCGTGGGCGGGCTCGAGCTCGACGACCTGCCCGACCCGGCGCACGCGCGCCGCGCGCTCGAGGCGGCGGACGTCGTCGTCTCGCTCGAGGTGCGGCGCTCGGCGGTGACCGAGCTGGCCGACGTCGTGCTCCCCGTCGCCCCGCCCGTGGAGCGCGAGGGCACGTACGTGAGCTGGGAAGGCCGTGCGCGTCCGTTCCCGGCGGCGCTCGCCTCGACGGCGATGACGGACCACCGCGTGCTCGACGCGCTCGCCGACGCGGCGGGCGTCAGCCTCGGCCTCGGCACCGTGGACGCGGTGCGTGCCGAGCTCGACCAGCTCGTGGGCGACGGCGCGTGGGACGGCGGGCGTGCCGCCGCGCCGGACGCCGAGACCACGGAACCGCCTGCCGTCGCGCCGGGGACCGCGGTCCTCGCGAGCTGGCGGCTCCTGCTCGACGACGCGCGCGGCCAGGACGGCGAGCGCTACCTCGCCGGGACGGCGAAGCGCCCCGTGGCGCGGCTGTCCGCGACGACGGCCGCCGCGGCCGACGTGTTCGACGGCGACGTCGTGCGGGTCTCCACGGACCGGGGGGCGATCACGCTCCCGGTCGTCGTGACCGAGATGGTCGACCACGTCGTGTGGGTGCCGCTGCGCTCGCCGGGCTCGTCGGTGCACGCGACGCTCGGCGCGGTGCCGGGCGACGTGGTCCGCCTCGAGACCGTGAGCACCGACGGAGGGGAGGGCGCATGAGGCTCGTCCACGCACTCGCGGCCGAGACGCCCGGCGTGCCCGGGATCACGGCGAACTTCTCGCAGGACAACGGCTGGACGTACCTCGTCAAGGCCGTCCTCATCCTCGTGTTCCTCCTGACGAGCGTGCTGTTCGCGATCTGGTTCGAGCGCAAGGTCGTGGCGCGCATGCAGGTGCGGCCCGGCCCCAACTGGCACGGCCCGTTCGGCCTGCTCCAGTCGCTCGCGGACGCGATGAAGCTCCTGCTCAAGGAGGACATCACGGTCAAGGCGGCGGACAAGTTCGTCTACCTGCTCGCGCCGATGATCTCCGTGTTCTGCGCGCTGCTCGTGTTCGCGGTCATCCCGTTCGGCCCCGAGGTGCAGATCCCTTTCACGGACTACGTGACGCCCGCCCAGCTCACCGACTTCCCCGTCGCGACGCTCTACATCCTCGCGTGCGCGTCGCTCGGCGTGTACGGGATCGTGCTCGGCGGCTGGTCGTCGGGGTCGACGTACCCGCTGCTCGGCTCGGTCCGCTCGACCGCGCAGGTCATCAGCTACGAGCTCGCGATGGGCCTCTCGCTCGTCTCCGTCTTCCTCATGGCGGGGTCGATGTCGACCTCGCGCATCGTCGACTCGCAGACGCAGCTCTGGTGGTTCATCCCGCTCCTGCCCGCGTTCGTCATCTACGTCATCTCGATGGTCGGCGAGACGAACCGCCTCCCGTTCGACCTCCCGGAGGCCGAGGGCGAGCTCGTGTCCGGGTACATGACCGAGTACTCGTCGATGAAGTTCGCGTGGTTCTTCCTCGCGGAGTACATCAACATGCTCAACGTCTCCGCGGTCGCGACGACGCTGTTCCTCGGTGGGTGGCGCGCCCCGTGGCCGCTGTCGACGATCAACGACGGGATGTTCAACGAGGGCTGGTGGCCCATCCTCTGGTTCCTCGTCAAGGTCTGGGCCGTCATGTTCTTCTTCGTGTGGGTCCGCGGCACGCTGCTGCGCCTGCGCTACGACCAGTTCATGCGGTTCGGCTGGAAGGTCCTCATCCCGTTCGCGCTCGCGTGGCTCGTGCTCCTCGCCGTCGCGCAGGCCGTGCGCCAGTTCCTCGACGTCGACCTCCGCGTCTTCGTCGGCATCGCCGTCGCGCTCGCCCTCGTGGTGGTGGTCGTCGTGTGGTTCTGGCCCGAGAAGAAGGCGCCACCCGGCGCGACGCCCCGCGCCGCGGGTACCGCGCCCGAGCCGTTCGACGCGTTCGCGGGCGGGTTCCCCGTCCCGCCGCTGCCCGGGCAGTCGCTCCCGCCCTCGCCGCGCCGTCGCGCCCTCGTGCCCGACGACGCGGGCTCGCCCGGGTCGTCCGGGCCGACGAGCACGGGCGTCCGCAAGCCCCACGACAAGGAGGTCGACCGTGGCTGACGACCAGAAGCCGACCCGGCCGGGCGAGTACGAGGTCCGGCGCCCCCAGGCGAAGGGGCTGCGCGAGGCGCTCGCGCCCGTCGCGGGGTTCGGCGTCACGTTCTCCTCGATGTTCCGCCCGACGGTCACCGAGCAGTACCCGCGCCAGAAGGTGCCGACGAAGCCGCGCTACCACGGGCGGCACCAGCTCAACCGGTACCCCGACGGGCTCGAGAAGTGCATCGGGTGCGAGCTGTGCGCGTGGGCGTGCCCCGCGGACGCGATCTACGTCGAGGGCGCGGACAACGCGGATCTCCCCGACGGCGGCCACATGTCGCCGGGCGAGCGGTACGGGCGCGTCTACCAGATCAACTACCTGCGCTGCATCTTCTGCGGCCTGTGCATCGAGGCCTGCCCGACGCGCGCCCTGACGATGACCAACGAGTACGAGCTCGCCGGCCCGACGCGCGAGGGCATGATCTGGGAGAAGCAGGACCTGCTCGCGCCGCTCCAGGAGCGGATGCTCGCCGCGCCGCACCCGATGGTGCCCGGGACCTCGGACACCGAGTACTACCGCGGAGAGGTGACGGGCCCGGTGGCCGAGCAGGTGGACTGGGTGCGCGAGCACCGCCCCGACGACGAGACCCTCCCGCCCGAGCCGACGGGGCCGCCCCCGGAGGTCCGGCGGGTCACGCCGGCGTCGGGTCGTCCGGGGCGCACGGCCCGGAAGGCCGCCCGGTGACCGCGAGCGGCGGCGAGGCGGTCCTCTTCTGGGTCCTCGCCCCCCTCATGGTCCTCGCGGCGCTCTCGCTGCTCTTCGCGCGCAAGGCGGTGCACGCCGCCATCGCGGTCATGTTCGTCATGGTCGACCTCGCGATCCTCTACATCGCGCAGGAGGCGTCGTTCCTCGGCGTCGTCCAGGTGGTCGTCTACACGGGCGCCGTGATGATGCTCTTCCTCTTCGTGCTCATGCTCGTCGGGGTCGACGCGTCGGACTCGCTCGTGGAGACGATCCGCGGTCAGCGCTGGGTCGGCGTGCTCCTCGGGCTCGGGCTCGGCGTCGTGCTGGTGGGCGTGGTCGCGCAGGCGACGTTCCCGCCGTCGGTGGGCCTCGAGCTCGCCAACGCCGCGACCAACCCGGTCGCGCTCGCGCGCGTGCTCTTCGCGGACTACGTGTTCGCGATGGAGGTCGTGGGCATCCTGCTCATCACCGCCGCGGTCTCGGCGCTCGTGCTCACGCACCGGCGCAGGCTCACCCCGAAGGTGGGTCAGCGCGAGCAGGCCGACGCGAAGGTCGCGGCGCTGCCCGCGGGCGGCCGGCTCACGCCGCTCGCCGCACCCGGCGTGTACGCGCAGAACAACGCCATGGACACCCCGGCGCTCGACCCGCAGGGCCGGCCCATCGAGGAATCGGTCTCGCGCATCCTGCGCATCCGCGGCCAGGAGCGGTCCGCGGGGACGATCCTCGAGGCCGAGCGCGAGGTGCTCGTCGAGCACGAGCCGCTGCGGGCGCTGCCCGCGCTGCGGGCCCAGGACGCGAACGAGCGCACGGTGCAGACCGCGACCGCCGACCAGCCCGAGGGCGAGGCGCCCGCGGGAGAGGTCGCCGGACCCGACGACCCGGGCAGGTCCCAGGTCCCCGGTGACGCTCGCGGGACCGAGCGAGGAGAGGACTGATGGAGCTCACCAACTACCTCGTGCTCGCGGCGATCCTGTTCTCGATCGGCGCCGCGACCGTGCTGCTGCGACGCAACGCGATCATCGTGTTCATGGGCATCGAGCTCATGCTCAACGCGACCAACCTCGCGTTCGTGACCTTCGCCCGGATGCACGGCGACGTGACCGGGCAGGTGCTCGCGTTCTTCGTCATGGTCGTCGCGGCGGCGGAGGTCGTCGTCGGCCTCGCGATCATCGTGTCCATCTTCCGCACCCGTCGGTCCGCCTCGGTCGACGACGTCAACCTGCTCAAGAGCTGAGGGGCCGGCACCGATGACGACGCTCCTTCCCGCCCTGCCCACGGCGAGCGGACTGCTGGCCGCGACCGACGTCGTGCCCGCGTCCGAGACCGTGCCGGGCGCGTTCCTCGCGGCACCGTTCCTGGTGCTGCTCCCGCTCCTCGGGGCGGCCGTCCTCCTCCTCGCCGGACGCCGCAGCGACCGCTGGGGCGCGTGGTTCGGCGTCCTCATGTCTGCCGCGGCGTTCGTCGTGGGTTTGGTCCTCTTCCTCGCGATGCTCGGCCTGCCCGTCGACGAGCGGGTCGTGGACTACCGGCTCTTCGACTGGATCGTGTCCGGCGGTCTCGACCTCGCCGTCGGGCTGCGGATCGACCCGCTGTCCCTGACGTTCGTGCTCCTCGTGACGTTCGTCGGCACGCTCATCCACGTCTACGCGGTCGCCTACATGGCGCACGACCGCGACCGGCGCCGGTTCTTCGCCTACCTGAACCTGTTCATCGCGGCGATGCTCGTGCTCGTCCTCGCCGACTCGTTCCTCCTGCTGTTCGTCGGCTGGGAGGGCGTGGGCCTGGCGTCGTACCTGCTCATCGGGTTCTGGAACCACAACCGCGCGTACGCGGTCGCGGCCAAGAAGGCGTTCGTCATGAACCGCGTGGGCGACATCGGCCTGATCGTCGCGCTCATGCTCATGTTCGCGACGTTCGGCGCGGTCGACTTCACGACGGTGTTCGCGCAGGCGCCCGAGGCGTCGACCGCGCTGCTCACCGCCACGAGCATCGCGCTCCTGCTCGCCGCGTGCGGCAAGTCGGCGCAGTTCCCGCTCCAGGCCTGGCTCGGGGACGCGATGGCCGGCCCGACGCCGGTCTCCGCCCTCATCCACGCGGCCACCATGGTCACGGCGGGGGTCTACCTCGTCGTGCGGTCGGCCCCGATCTTCGAGGGCGCGCCCACCGCGCAGCTCGTCGTCGTGATCGTCGGCGCGGTGACGCTCCTGTTCGGGGCGATCGTCGGCTGCGCCAAGGACGACATCAAGAAGGCGCTCGCGGCGTCGACCATGTCCCAGATCGGGTACATGATCCTGGCCGCCGGGCTCGGGCCGATCGGGTACGCGTTCGCGATCTTCCACCTGGTGACGCACGGCTTCTTCAAGGCCGGGATGTTCCTCGGCGCGGGGTCGGTCATGCACGGCATGGACGACCAGGTCGACATGCGCCGGTTCGGCGGGCTCGCGCGGTACATGAAGGTCACCTGGATCACGTTCATGATGGGCTGGCTCGCGATCCTCGGCATCCCGCCGTTCTCCGGCTTCTGGAGCAAGGACAAGATCATCGAGGCCGCGTTCGTCCCCGTCGACGGCGAGCCGTGGCGGGCGTGGGTGTTCGGCGGCGTCGCGCTGCTCGGCGCCGGGATCACGGCGTTCTACATGTCGCGCCTGTTCTTCATGACGTTCTCCGGGCGCCGCCGCTGGAACGACGGCAGCGGCTCCGCCGACGGGCTCGGCCCGCAGGACGGCCCGGTCCAGCACCCGCACGAGTCCCCGCGCCTCATGACGTGGCCGATGATCGTCCTCGCGGTCGGGTCGGTCGCGCTGGGCGGCATCCTCGCCGCGGGCTCGCGGTTCGTGACGTGGCTCGAGCCGGTCACCGGGCACGCGGAGCACCACGAGCCGGTCCTCCCGGTGTGGTCGCTCATCACCTTGACGCTCCTGCTCGTCCTCGCCGGCGCGGCGCTCGCGTGGCGCCAGTACGCGATGTCGAGCGTCCCGGTCCGTGCGCCGCGAGGCACCGTGCTCACGCGTGCCGCCCGGCGCGACCTGTACCAGGACGACGTCAACGAGGCCGTGTTCATGCGGCCCGGCCAGTACCTCACGCGCTCGCTCGTCTACGCCGACAAGGAGATGGTCGACGGCGGCTGGATGGGCCTCGCCGGCCTGATCGGCCGGATCGGGGAGTGGCTGCGCGGGTGGCAGAACGGCTACGTGCGCTCGTACGGCGCGACGATGCTCGGCGGCCTCGTGGTGATCGTCGCCGTCGTCCTCGCCCTGACCACCGGCTCCGCGAGCTGAGAGGGAGACACACATGACTACCTCCGTCCCCTGGCTGTCCCTGCTCGTCGCCTGGCCCCTGGTGGGGGCCGCAGCGGTGTGGCTCACGGCAGCGGCCCGCACGCGCGGCGTCGGCGCGGGAGCGCTGCGCACCGTGCGCGGTATCGCCCTCGGCGCCGCGCTCGTCGAGCTGGGTCTGCTCGTCGGCGCCTTCACCGCGTTCGACACGTCCGCCGCCGGCACGCACCAGCTCGCCGAGACGTACCCCTGGATCCCGCAGATCGGCGCGAGCTATGCGGTGGGCGCCGACGGCGTCGCGCTCGCGCTCGTCGCGCTGTCCGTCCTGCTGGTCCCGCTCGTCGTGCTCGCCGCGTGGAAGGAGCAGGACGGCGACGTGCGCCGCCTGCGGCACTACCTCGCGCTCGTGCTGCTGCTCGAGGCGTTCATGGTCGCGGTGTTCGTCGCGCGCGACGTGTTCCTCTTCTACGTGCTGTTCGAGGCGATGCTCATCCCGGTCTACTTCATGATCGGCGGGTTCGGCGTCGGGGCGCGGCGGCGGTACGCCGCGGTGAAGTTCCTGATGTTCTCGCTCGCGGGTGGCCTCATCATGCTCGCGGCCGTCATCGCGCTCTACGTGCAGGTGCCGATCGACCCGGCCACGGGCGCGCGCCCCGAGGACGCGTTCCTCACGTCGAACCTCGTGGGGTACTTCGCCGAGAACCCGATGCCGGTCACGACCGAGCGGCTGCTCTTCCTCGGGTTCTTCCTCGCGTTCGCGATCAAGGCGCCGCTCTTCCCCGTCCACACCTGGCTGCCCGACGCGGCGCAGCACGCGCCCGCGGGCACCTCCACGCTCCTCGTGGGCGTGCTGGACAAGGTCGGCACGTTCGGGATGCTCACGCTGTGCCTCCCGCTCTTCCCGCACGCGAGCGCGTGGGCGGCCCCGGTCGTGATCGTCCTGGCCGTCGTCTCGATCCTCTACGGCGCGCTCATGGCGATCGGGCAGAGCGACCTCATGCGCCTCATCGCCTACACGTCGGTGTCCCACTTCGGGTTCATCGTGCTCGGCATCTTCGCGTTCACGTCGCTCAGCGTGTCCGGGTCGTCGCTGTACATGGTCAACCACGGCATCTCGACCGGTGCGCTGTTCCTCCTGGCGGGCTTCCTCATCGCCCGGCACCCGGAGCGCTCGCAGCGCATCGCGGACTACGGCGGCCTCCAGAAGGTCGTCCCCGTGCTCGCGGGGACGTTCCTCGTGGCCGGCCTCTCCGCGCTGTCGCTGCCCGGCCTGTCGACGTTCGTCAGCGAGATCATGGTGCTCGTCGGCACGTTCGCGCGCAGCCCCTGGGCCGCGCTCGTCGCGGTGCTCGGCGTCGTGCTCGCCGCGCTCTACGTGCTGCTGACCTACCAGCGGATCTTCACGGGCGGCACCCGCGAGGGGCTCGACCAGCTCCCGGACCTCGGCGCGCGCGAGAAGTGGGTCGTCGCACCGCTGATCACGGTCCTGCTCGTCCTCGGCTTCTACCCGGCCCCCGCGCTCGACCTCGTGCGCGAGCCCGCGGAGGTCACCCTGTCCGACCTCGCGGTCGCCGGCGTCGAGGACCCGCCGCGCTCCGACCCGTTCGCCGAGGGGACCGAGCTGGTCGCCTTCGAGAGCCAGGGGTCGTCCCTCACCCGTAGCACCGACGAAGGGAGCGAGTCGTGAACGACTCCTTCGTGGCCCCCACGGTCGACTGGCTCTACCTCGCCCCGATCCTCGTCGTGCTGGGTGCCGGCGTCGTCGGTGTGCTGATCGAGGCGTTCGTCCCGGCGCGCGTACGGCGCACGACGCAGGTCGTCCTGGCGCTGCTCGCGACCGCGGCGGCGTTCGCGCTCGTCGTCGTGCTGTGGCGCGACCCCACCGTGCAGGGCGCCGACGGTGCGCCGTACGGGGTGCGGGTGCTCGGCGGGTCGATGGTGATCGACCCGTTCGGGCTCGCGATCCAGGGGATCGTCGTCCTGCTCGCGTTCCTGGCGATCCTCGTCATCGCCGACAAGACCTCGACCGGGCAGGACGCGTTCGCACCGTCCGCGGCGGCCGTCCCCGGGTCGCCGTACGAGGACCTCACGCGGCGCAAGGGCCTCGAGCAGACCGAGGTCTACCCGCTCGTGCTCTTCGCCGTCGGCGGCATGATGATCTTCCCCGCCACGGGCAACCTCCTCGTGATGTTCGTCGCGCTCGAGGTGCTCTCGCTCCCGCTGTACGTGCTCTCGGCGATGGCGCGTCGGCGTCGCCTCCTGTCGCAGGAGGCGTCGTTCAAGTACTTCCTCCTCGGGGCGTTCGCGTCCGCGCTGTTCGTGTTCGGCGTCGCGCTCGTCTACGGGTTCGCCGGCTCGGTCGACCTCGTCGAGGTGTACCAGTCGCTCGCGACGCCCGAGGGCCCGCTCGCGACCATGCCCGGCCTCGTCGTCGTCGGCGTCCTGCTCATCCTCGCGGGCCTGCTGTTCAAGATCGGTGCGGCGCCGTTCCACGCCTGGACGCCCGACGTCTACCAGGGGGCCCCGACGCCCGTCACCGGGTTCATGGCCGCGTGCACCAAGGCGGCGGCGTTCGGCGCTCTGCTGCGCGTCCTGTACGTCGTGAGCCTCGGGCTCGCGCAGTCGTCCCTCGCCACGCGCGAGGACCTGTTCGTGGCGCTGTGGATCGTCACGCTGCTCACGATGGTGGTCGGGACCGTCGTCGGTGCCGTGCAGACCGACGTCAAGCGCCTGCTCGCCTACTCCTCGATCGCGCACGCGGGCTTCATCCTCGTGGGCGTCGTCGGGTTCTCGCAGCTCTCGCTGCGTGCCACCGTCTTCTACCTGCTCGTCTACGGACTCGCGACGGTCGGCGCGTTCGCCGTCGTCACGCTGGTGCGCGAGACCGCCCCGGTGCGCGAGCGCGTGCCCGCGGCGGTGGGTGCAGGGGCGGCAGGGACCGACGCGACGGGCGACGCCGGCGACAACGTGACGGACGGGGCGACGGAGCAGCCGGTCGCCGTCCTCGGCGAGGCGACGCACCTCGCCCAGTGGGCGGGGCTCGGACGCCGGAGCCCGTGGCTCGCCGGCGTGTTCTCCCTCTTCCTCCTCTCCATGGCGGGCATCCCGCTCACGGCGGGCTTCGTGGCGAAGTTCACCGCGTTCGGCGCGGCCGTCGCCGGGCCTGACGGCCAGGGCGGGGGCTCGACGTGGGTGCTCGCCGTGGTCGGCGTCCTCGCGTCGGCCGTCGCGGTGTTCTTCTACGTCCGCATCATCGTGCTGATGTTCTTCACCGCGCCCTCCGGGGGGCCCGCGGACGGGGCGGACGACGACCGCGCCGCGGTCGAGGGGCCGGGCGTGACCGTCGTCCGGTCGACGGGCCCCACGACGATCGCGATCGCCGTGTGCGCGCTCGGCGTGCTCGTTCTCGGTGTGTTCCCGTCCCCGGTTCTCGATCTGGCGGCCGAGGCGGTTAAGTTCGTCCCGTGACCTCTGTGCCTTCCGTGCCGCCCGCGCCCGCCGGGCCCCGCGGCCCGCGTGAGCGGACCGCGCCCGTGACGACCACCGCGATCCCGATCTCGGACCCCGAGCTCGCGGCCGCCCTCACCGAGCGGCTCGCCGGCGTCGAGGCTCGGCTGCGCGACGCCGTCGCGCACGCCGACCCGCTCGCCGACACCGCGTCCCGCCATCTCGTCAACGCGGGGGGCAAGCGGCTGCGGCCGCTGCTCACCCTGCTCGCCGCGGAGCTCGGGGACGGGACGCGCCCGGAGGTCGTGGAGTCCGCGGTCGTCGTCGAGCTCACGCACCTCGCGTCGCTGTACCACGACGACGTCATGGACTCCGCCCCGGTGCGCCGCGGGGCTCCGTCCGCGCACGCCGTGTGGGGGAACTCCGTCGCCATCATGGTCGGCGACCTGCTCTTCGCGCGTGCCGCGTCGACCGTCGCGGCGCTCGGGCCGGAGGCCGTCCTGATCCAGGCGAAGACGTTCGAGCGGCTGTGCCTGGGACAGCTCCACGAGACGATCGGTCCGGGGGAGGGCGACGACCCCGTCGAGCACTATCTCGAGGTGCTCGCCGACAAGACGGCCTCGCTCCTGTCGACGTCCGCGCGGCTCGGCGCCATGTTCGCGGGGTGCCCGACCGCCGTCGTCGACACGGTCGCCGCGTACGGGGAGAAGCTCGGGGTCGCGTTCCAGCTCGCCGACGACGTGCTCGACCTCGCATCCTCGGGCGACGAGTCCGGCAAGACACCGGGCACGGACCTGCGCGAGAAGGTGCCGACCATGCCGGTCCTGCTGCTCCGTGCCCGCATCGCGAACGGGACCGCGAGCGAGGCAGACGCCGGGCTCGTCGAGCTCCTCGACTCCGACCTGACGGACGACGCCGCGCTCGCCGCGGCCGTGGCCGCGCTGCGCCGCCACGAGGTGCTCGGGGAGACGCGGACGCTGGCGGTGCGCTGGGCCCGCTCCGCCGTGGAGGAGCTCGACGCGCTCCCCGCGGGCCCGGTCACCGACGCGCTGCGCTCCTTCGCGGAGGCGCTCGCCGACCGCGCCGCCTGACGGTCTCGCGCAGGGGTGATCTTTCGTCCGGTGGCCGGCCGCCCGGTACGTCGGCACCGCCGGGCCGCATCGTTGCCTCCGTCACCGGGTTGACCTGCCGCGACGTCGCGCCGCCCCGCCGCGGTGGCCGCTGCGAGGCGACGTCGCGCGCGGGAGGGTGGGGAGTGCTCCCCATGGAACGGGTGTCGGATTTCACCCTGTCGCCCGCTATCCTCGAGTGCGCGATCGGTGGGGCCGCCTGGAAAGTGCGAGATCGAGGGGGCTGGAGAAGGGGACCGATCGTCTCCCGATCCAACTCCTCGGAGGACCTGTGGGTTTCCTGGCGCGTCTGCACGAGCACCGCCGCACCGTCGCGTCGGTGACGACCGTGTCGGTGTTCTCGACGGCGTTGGTGGGGCTGGCGTTCCTGTACGAGGGCGAGGCCACGGCGGACGTGGACCTGAACGACTCGGGCGTGTGGGTGACGAAGACGTCGGCCGGGCTGCTGGGTCGGTTCAACTCTGCCTCGCAGGCGATGGACGGGACGTTGAACGCGGGCAGCGCGTCGTTCGACGTGCAGCAGGACGCAGGGCGGGTGCTCCTCGAGGACTCCGGCACCGGGACGGCGTCGCCGGTGAGCGTCGCGCACCTCAAGCTGGACGGGCAGCTCCGCCTGCCGCCCGACGCCCGGGTGGCCTCCGGAGGAGCGACGACGGCGATCCTCGACGGCGAGGAGGGTCGGCTGTGGGTGCTCCCGTTCGACGGCGTCGCGTCGTTCGACGCGGAGGAGCTCGAGCCCACGGTCGAGGTGGACGGCGGGGGTGACGTCGTCGTCGCGCAGGACGGGACGGTCTTCGCAGCGATCCCCTCGACGGGGACGCTGTGGACGGTGGCGACCACGTCCAGGGGCACCGTGGAGGGCGAGGCCTCGTCGTCCGCCCTGCCGGTGGGCAAGGGCGCGGAGGTCGAGGTGACCGCGGTGGGTGACGAGCCGGTGGTGCTCGACCGGTCCGCGTCGCACCTGGTCCTGCCGGGCGGGAAGACGGTCGCCCTGGAGGACGGCGCGGAGGCGCGCCTGCAGCAGCCGTCGGCCGGTTCGCAGAACGTCATCGTGGCGACGACCACGGGTCTGGTGACGCAGCCGCTGAAGGGCGGCGACGCCCTGCGCCGGTCGGCCGAGGGACGTCCGGGTGCGCCGGTGCAGCTCGGCGCGTGCACGTACGGGGCGTGGGCCTCGACGGGTCAGGTGATCCGTGACTGCGAGGGCACCGACCGCGACCTGGACACCCGCCTGGAGGGGATCGATCCGCAGGCGCGTCTGGAGTACCGGGTGAACCGGCACGTGATCGTGCTCAATGACCTCGCGGCGGGGACGTTGTGGATGGCGGCGGACGAGTACCAGAAGGTCGATGACTGGGACGTCCAGATGCCGGAGGAGGCCGAGGGCGAGGAGTCCGACGCCGAGCTGACGAACCCGGAGCAGGTGGACCAGTTCATCGCGGACCGGACCCAGCCGAACAAGCCCCCGCAGCCCAAGGACGACTCGTTCGGGGTGCGCCCCGGGCGCACGACGATCCTGCCGGTGCTGGGCAACGACGTCGACCCCGACGGGGACGTCATGACGGCGTCCGTCGCGGGTGACGGCCCGGACGGGATCACGGTGCAACAGATCATGGGCGGCGCGGCCGTGCAGGCCGTGGTGCCGGACGGTGCGACCGGTACGGAGTCGTTCCGGTACTCCGTCTCGGACGGGCGCGGGGGCGTCGCCGAGGCCGGGGTGACGCTGAAGGTGTCGCCGTGGGGGGAGAACGCGGCGCAGGAGCAGACGGGTGACCCGGTGCTGCGGGTCGGGCAGGGCGGTCGGGCCACGATCAAGGTGCTGCCGTACTTCAAGGACCCGGACGGGGACGACCTGTACCTCGCCTCCGCGGCCGCGACCGTGGCCGGGGACGACGTGCGCTCGCGCCCGGACGGGACCGTGGAGTTCCGCGACGGCGGCGGGTCCACCGGCCGCAAGATCGTCACGGTGACCGTCGCGGACGGGCAGGGCGGGGTGTTCGAGGGCAAGCTCCTGGTCGACGTGGTTCCCGGGCCGCAGCCGCCGGTCGCGGTGAACGACCACGTGGTGGTCCCGGCGGGTCAGCCGGTGACGGTCGAGCCCCTGCGCAACGACTCCGACCCCAACGACGACGAGCTGCGCCTCGTGTCGGTCTCGGAGTCCGCGCCGGCCCAGATCACCACGAATCCCGATGCCGGCACGTTCACCTTCCTGTCGATGGAGCCGCGGTCGTACGACCTGACGTACCAGGTGACGGACGGGCCTAACGTGACGACGGGCCTGGTGCGCGTGGACGTGCTGCCGCCGTCGGAGGCCGCGGGTGCCCCGATCGTGGTGACCGACACCGCCCTGCTGCCCGCGGGCGGGTCGACGCTGGTCGACGTGCTGGCCAACGACACCGACCCCGCCGGCGGCGTCCTCGTCGTGCAGTCCGTACGCGTGCCCGCCGACGCGGGCGTCTCCGTCGCCGTGCTCGCGCACCAGATGCTGCGCATCACCGAGCTGCGCCGGCTCGACGGTCCGGTCACCGTCACGTACACCGTGTCGAACGGCACGGAGTCGGCCACCGGCGAGGTGCGGGTGGTGCCCGTGCCGGCGCCGACGCGGTTGCAGCCGCCGCAGGCGGCGGCGGACGAGGTCACGGTGCACGCCGGGGACGTGGTGACGATCCCGGTGCTGAAGAACGACACCCACCCCGACGGGCTGGAGCTGTTCTTGCAGCCCGAGCTCGAGCAGGACGTGGACCCGGCGCTGGGTGAGGCGTTCGTCTCGGAGGACACGCTGCGGTTCAAGGCCGGTCCCGAGGCCGGGACCGCGTACGCGATCTACCGGGTGCGCGACGTCAACGGGCAGGAGGACTCCGCCCAGGTCACGATCCGCATCCGCGACGGCGAGGACAACGCACCCCCGCAACCGCGCGAGATCGACGCCCGTGTCCTGTCGGGCTCGAGCGTGCGCGTGGACGTCCCGCTGGACGGGATCGACCCCGACGGCGACTCCGTCCAGGTCTCCGGCGTGGCGTCTCCTCCCTCGAAGGGCACGGCACAGGTCGAGGCGGGCTCCCTCGTCTACACCGCGTCCAAGAACGCGAGCGGGCTCGACGTCTTCACGTACACCGTGCTCGACGCCCGCGGCGCGACGGCGACCGGCACCGTGCGCGTGGGGATCGCACGTCCGGGCGAAACCAACCAGCCGCCGGTGGCGGTGGACGACGAGATCACGGTGCGCCCGGGGCGCACGGTCTCGGTCGCGGCCCTGGTCAACGACACCGACCCCGACGGCGACCAGGTCGGCCTGGTCCCCGGCGGGATCGAGGACACCCACGGCCTGGACGCCGAGGTCGTGGTCGACCGCA
>NZ_JBHVMH010000001.1:546790-657385 GCF_042797035.1 Cellulosimicrobium sp. NPDC057862 | reverse complement strand
ACGAGAGACCTCCGTTGGTGCGAGCCGGGTTCCTAGACAGCTCCCACTCGACCCGGAGGTCTCTCGCTACGTCAACAACCTGCTGGGTCAGTACACCTAGGACGACGGGGAAGACGAGGAGCCGGTACTCGTCGACGAGGTCGTGCTCGGCCAGGCCGCTGACCAGGGTCCCGGACCCGAAGACGACGAGGGTGCCGTCGGTGCGGTTCCTCAGGCCCCGCACCGAGTCCGCAGGGTCGCCCTCGAGCAGGTGCGACCCCTGCCACCCGAGACCGTCCGCGGACGACGAGACCACGTACTTCGGCATGCGGTTCATCGCCGCGACCGCCGGCTCGGACTCGTCGGCGTCCGCCCAGGCGTCCGCGAGGATCTCGTAGGTGCGGCGGCCGAGCAGCATCCCGGTCGCTCCGAGCGTCACGTCGCGCATGAAGGCGTCGACGGCGTCGTCGCCCGCCGAGACCCAGCCGCCGTGCTGGAACCCGCCGTCGGGATCCTCCGACGGTGAGAGCGGCGACTGGATGACGCCATCGATGCTGACGAAGTTCGCGACGACGACGCGCCCCATGGTTCGACCCCCTCGTTCGTGCTGTCCTGGACATCGTATGGACCTCCATTACATCGGCATGACGGCGGCGAGGAACAGCATCGCGAGGCCGAGACCGAGGTCGAGCACGAAGCAGGCCTCCGCGAGAGAACGAGGCACGACGCGGTCCCGGACGAAGTGGACGACGTCCCACGCGGCGTGCCCGACGGCGGCCAGCGCCGCCAGGTAGAGGGCCGGGACGGGGCCCACCGTCATGGCCGTGAGCGCGACGGCGCTGAAGCCCAGGAAACCCAGGGCCTGGATGACCAGCTCGCGGCGGTCGACGTCGGCGCCCCGGAGCAGGCCGAGCACAGCGGACGTCACGCCCAGGACGAGCGCCGTCACGGTGGCGTCGAGCCCGGTGACGCGAGCGAGGACGACCGCGACGATCGCGCCTCCGACCACGATCCAGCCGCTGCGGCGTGGACCGATCGCACTGGTCGCGAGGTAGCACGCCGAGGCGATGACGATGATCATCGCGGTGACGTGCGCGTCGGCGCCGTTCGCGACGTTGAGGAGGAGAGCGAGCAGTCCGACGAGGGACGGCCAGCGCTCCAGGAGATGGCGGCCCGCACCGCGCGAGCGGTGGGTGCCGTCGTGCTGTGCGGGGTCGAGGCGGGGCTGCTGCGTGTCCATGCTCGTGAGTCTGGGCCGGGGTCCCGCACGGCTGACCCGTGAGTCGCGCACGGAACACCCGTGCGGACGCTCACGCGGAGCCTCGTCAGACCCAGCCGTTCTCGCGGGCGATGCGGTAGGCGTGGGACCTGCTGTCCGCCCCGAGCTTGCGGTTGACCGACGCGAGGTAGTTGCGCACCGTGGCCGGCGAGAGGAAGAGCTCCCGCGCGACGTCCCGGACGGGCCGGTCCTGCCGCGCAGCGACCAGCACCGCGGTCTCCCGAGCGGTCAACGGCGACGGGGCCACCGTCAGGGCGTCCGCGGCCAGGACCGGATCGACGTAGCGCTGCCCCTCGTGGACCCTCCGCACGACGTCTGCCAGCGCAGTGCCCGGCGCGCCCTTGGCGAGGAACCCTCGCGCACCGGAGGCGAGGGCCTCGCGCAGCACGTGCGGGTGGCCGTGGCCCGTGAGGATCACGCCTGCGCACTGTGGGAGCGCCCGTGCCAGCTCCCCGATGACGCCGAGCCCGTCGACCGCCGGCATGTGCAGGTCGACGACGGCGACGTCAGGAGCGTGGAGCAGTGCTCGGTCGATCGCCTCGCGGCCGTCGCGGGCCGTGGCGACGACGTCCACGTCCGGCTCGCGCTCCAGGAGCCCGACCAGGGCCTCCCGGATCAGCTCGTCGTCCTCGGCGAGCAGCACCCGGATCCGTCCGCTCATCACGACCTCCCCGACGGCGCCGGGTGTCTTACCCGCACCACGAATCGGCCGCCCTGCTCCGGTCCCGAGACGAGATCCGCACCGAGGGCACCGCACCGCGCCGCGAGACCCGCCAGGCCGGTGCCCCCGGTCGAGTCCGACCTCGCGGCGGACCGGACGCCGTCGTTCTCGACGCTCAGTGCCGTGACGGGCCCGCGTGCCACGACACGGATCGACGCGAGTCGAGCGTCGCTGTGCCGCAGGACGTTCGTGACGGCCTCGCGGACGACCGTCGCGAAGAGCCCGGCGAGCGGAGGGGGCAGGGTCGAGAGCGTGCGGGGATCGGCGTCGACCGTCGTGGTGACTCCTGCCGAGCGGAGCACCAGGTCGGCCGACCGTAGCTGCGCCGGGAGGTCCGTGACCGCCTCCCCGTGGATCGTCCGTCGGGCCTCCCGGAGCGCCCCCGCCGCGAGCTCGCGGATGCTCCGGCTCTCGCCCGCGGCCCCGTCGGGGTCCTGCGCAGCCAGGTCCGCCGCACGCTCCGCCTTGAGCGCGATGACGGCAAGACGTCGTCCGAGCACGTCGTGCAGCTCGCGGCCGACACGCAGCCGTTCCTCGGCCACCGCGAGGCGTGCCTGAGCCTCCCGGCCGTCCTGCGCGGACCACCACAGGCGGTGCAACCACACCAGCGCCTGGCACATCGCCCACACGCCGAGGGCGACCCCGAGGGTGGTGACGACGTTCGGCAGGACCGCACGGTCGAAGAGGAGGGCGCCGGCCACGGCGGCACCGCCCAGCACACCGGTCGCCACGACACCGCTGCGCCAGCCGACCAGCCCGCACGCGGCGACGACGAAGCCGGAGAGCCACGCCCAGGGCTGCTCGCCCGGCTCGGCCCAGGAGAACATCGGGGCCCACAGCCCCATCGTCAGGACGACCAGCACCGTGACCTTCCACCGCCGCGCCGCGGGGTTCGAGGTCGGAGTGACGACGTCGAGCAGGACGAGCAGCAACGCCGACCCGAGAAGCGCCAGGCCGCCGAGGAAGACCGCCGCGAGCAGGGGTGTCGGCGGCTCGGTGAAGGACACCGCGATGACCGGGGCCCACACGAAGCTGGCCAGCAGGAAGGCCAGGACGATCCAGCGCGGAGTCCGCCCCGGTCCTGTCAGGGTCACCGTCGTCGCCCCCTTCCCCGCACGTCCGGCGGAGTAGGAGCGAGCGTAGCCGCACCCTCGTCGGGGCACCCTCGCGCGCGGCGGGGTCGACGCTCACGGGCCTCGGCGCCCGGGCAGCGCGAAGGGCCCCCGACAGACGTCGGAGGCCCTTCCGTGGTGGAGCCAGGGGGACTCGAACCCCCAACCCCCTGCTTGCAAAGCAGGTGCGCTACCAATTGCGCCATGGCCCCGGGCGACGCGGCCTGGGGCCGGTCAGGAGTGAGACATGCTCACTCGAAGGTGTCTGTGACCTCTGCCCAGAGGTCGCGCTCGGCGTTGTCCTCCGTGTACTTGCGCCACAGGAGATATCCGGCGCCGGCGGCGAGGAGCAGGACGAGAAGCTTCTTCATGACGTTCCCCCTCGAGTGGGTTCGGCAGTGGGCCTAAGAGGACTTGAACCTCTGACCTCTTCCTTATCAGGGAAGCGCTCTAACCGTCTGAGCTATAGGCCCGTACGCGCCTCGCCGGACAGCCCCGGGGGGCCGCTCCGCTCGCAGGCAGCGATTGAGGTTACCCCACCGGGAGCCGCAGACCCAAACCGAGGAGTCCGTGACCCCCGGTCCGGGAGCCGTCCGCGGTCAGTCGTCCGTGAGCGTGAGGTGCACGCCGCCCACGAGCGCGGCGACGATGTTGTACAGGAACGCCATGATCGTCGACAGCGCGGTGATGATCACCACGTTCACCACGCCGAGCAGGGTGGCGATGGAGATCACACGGCCGAACGCGACGTACTGCTGGATGTCCACGTCGGTCTCGGTGCCGACGATCTGCGTGAACAGGTCCTCGATCTTGGCGAAGACCATCATGCCGTCGAGGACGTACCAGACCACGGCCGTCGCGACGACGGTCATGATGCCGATCGCGACGGCGAGCAGGAAGCCGAGCTTCATCGCGGACCAGGGGTCGATGCGCGAGACCGCGAGCCGGACGCGGCGCGGGCCGCCGTCGTGCCGGACCGTGGGCGTGGCGCCCGTCGCCGGGCCCGCGGCGGGCGTGGCGCCGGTGAGCGGGGTCGCGGAGCCGGACACGCCGGCCGCGGAGTAGTGCAGCGAGGCCACCGCCGGGGCGTTCGTCGCGGCCGGAGCCGCCGAGGCGCTGGGGGCCGCCGAGGTGGTCGTGGGCACGCGCCTCACCGTCTCGTCGTCGATCTCGTCGTGACCGGGCTGCTGAGGCTCGGACTCCGCCGGCGCGGCCGGGACCGCCGCGGAGACCTTCTTGGCCGCGGTCTTCGCCGCGGCGATGGCCGCAGCGGCCGCCTTCACGGCACCCGCGCGCGCGACGGCGACGCGGCTCTCGCCCGACGCCCGCTCCATCCCGTCGTCGTCGACGCCCCGCTCCGCGGCGGCCTGGCCGCCGGACTGGCTCGGGGACTGGCTCGGCGGCGGGGGCGGGGGCGGCGGGGGAACGGCGCCGGACGACGTACCGTTCGACGCGCCGTTCGACTCCGCGTGCTTGCTCGCCGTGGACGCACCCCCGGCGCGCGAGGTCGTGTCCGTGTCCGGGCGCGGCACGGTCAGCCGGGGCGTGATCGTCGGCGGTGCGTTGTTCTCGCTGCTCATCTGGTTTCCTCGGTGGTTCCGGGGGCCGGCTCGGTCCCGCTCGCCCCGTCGGACGAGGCGGTCGGGTCGATGATCGGTGCGCTGCTCGTGTCGGTGCCGACCGGGGCCGTGCCGGTCCCGTCCTCGCCCTCCACGGTATCCCGATCCTCTCCGAGGCGACGCTCGACGTTCCGCGCGACCGCGATGATGCGGTCGCCCTTGTCGGGCTTCGCGAACGTCACCCCCTGCGTGTTACGGCCCGTGAGGTTCACCTCGTCGACCGCGGACCGCACGATCTTCCCGCGTTCCATGATCACCAGCACCTCGTCGTCGGCCTCTGTGACCAGAGCCCCCACGAGATCTCCACGAGCCTCCACCAGGTTCGCGACCTTGATGCCCAGACCACCGCGCCCCTGGACCCGGTACTCGTCGATCCGCGTGCGCTTGGCGAACCCGCCCTCCGTCACGACGAAGAGGTCGGAACCCTCCTCGACCACGTCCGCCGAGAGCAGCTCGTCGCCCTCGCGGAACTTCATGCCCGTCACGCCCGACGTCGCGCGGCCGAGCGGCCGCATCGTGTCGTCGGCGGCGGGGAAGCGGATCGACTGGCCCTTGCGCGAGACGAGGATGAGGTCGTCGTCGGCGTCCACGAGGAGCGCCGCGACGAGCTCGTCGGGCGTGCCCGACTCGTCCTCGCGTAGGTTGATCGCGATGAGCCCGCCCGAGCGCGGCGAGTCGTACTCGGACAGCCGCGTCTTCTTGACCAGGCCGCGGCGCGTCGCCAGGACCAGGTACTCCGCGGCGTCGTAGTCGCGCAGGTCGAGCACCTGTGCGATCTTCTCGCCGGGCTGGAACGCGAGCAGGTTGGCCACGTGCTGGCCCTTGGCGTCACGACCGCCCTCAGGGAGCTCGTACGCCTTCGCGCGGTAGACCCGCCCGAGGTTCGTGAAGAACAGCAGCCAGTGGTGCGTCGTCGTCACGAAGAAGTGGTCGACGATGTCGTCCTCGCGCAGCTGCGCGCCGCGTACGCCCTTGCCGCCACGCTTCTGCGCGCGGTAGTTGTCGCTGCGCGTGCGCTTCACGTAGCCACCGCGCGTGATGGTGACGACCATCTCCTCCTCGGCGATGAGGTCCTCGATGGAGACCTCGCCGTCGAACGGGAGGATCGTCGTGCGGCGCTCGTCGCCGTACTTGGCGACGATCTCGCCCATCTCCTCGCCGACGATCGTCCGCTGGCGCTCCGGCTTCGCGAGGATGTCCTCGTAGTCGAGGATCTTGCGCTCGAGCTCGTCGTGCTCGTCGAGGATCTTCTGCCGCTCCAGCGCGGCCAGACGGCGGAGCTGGAGGTTGAGGATCGCCGTCGCCTGGACCTCGTCCACGCCCAGCAGCTCCATGAGGCCCGCGCGCGCGCGGTCGACGTCGGGGGAGCGCCGGATGAGGGCGATGACCTCGTCGAGCGCGTCCAGCGCCTTGAGGTAGCCGCGCAGGATGTGGATGCTGCGCTCCGCCTCGGCGAGCAGGTAGCGCGTGCGACGCACGACGACGTCGAGCTGGTGCGTCGTCCAGTGCCGGACGAACGCGTCGAGGCTCAGCGTGCGCGGCACGCCGTCGACCAGCGCGAGCATGTTCGCGCCGAACGTGTCCTGGAGCTGCGTGTGCTTGTAGAGGTTGTTGAGCACGACCTTCGCCACGGCGTCGCGCTTGAGCACGATCACGAGGCGCTGGCCCGTGCGGCCCGACGTCTCGTCGCGGATGTCCGCGATGCCCTGGACGCGGCCGTCCTTGACGAGGTCGGCGATCTTCGCCGCGAGGTTGTCCGGGTTCACCTGGTAGGGGAGCTCGGTGACGACCAGGCACACGCGGCCCTGGATCTCCTCGACGTTGACCACCGCGCGCATCGTGATGGAGCCGCGACCGGTCCGGTACGCCTCCTCGATGCCCTTGTGGCCGAGGATCGTCGCGCCGGTCGGGAAGTCCGGGCCCTTGATGCGCAGCAGGAGTGCGGCGAGGAGCTCCTCGCGGCTCGCCTCGGGGTGGTCCAGGTGCCACTGGACGCCCTCGGCGACCTCGCGCAGGTTGTGCGGCGGGATGTTCGTCGCCATGCCGACCGCGATGCCTGCCGAGCCGTTGACCAGCAGGTTCGGGAACCGCGACGGCAGGACCGCCGGCTCCTGGGTACGGCCGTCGTAGTTGTCCTGGAAGTCGACGGTGTCCTTGTCGATGTCCCGGACCATCTCCATGGCGATCGGGGCCATGCGGCACTCGGTGTACCGCGGGGCCGCCGCCGGGTCGTTGCCGGGGGAGCCGAAGTTCCCCTGCCCGGCGACCAGCGGGTAGCGCAGCGACCAGTCCTGCACGAGGCGGACGAGCGCGTCGTAGATCGCGCTGTCGCCGTGCGGGTGGAACTTGCCCATGACGTCGCCGACGACGCGCGAGCACTTCGAGTACGACCGGTCCGGCCGGTAGCCGCCGTCGTACATCGCGTACAGCACGCGCCGGTGCACGGGCTTGAGGCCGTCGCGCACGTCCGGGAGCGCACGGCCGACGATGACGCTCATCGCGTAGTCGAGGTACGAGCGCTGCATCTCGAGCTGGAGGTCGACCTGCTCGATGCGCCCGTGGTGCACGGCGACCGCCGTGCCGTCGGCGTGCACGATCTCCTCGGCCCCGTCGCCGGGAGCCGTGGGCTCGGTCTCGGGGTTCTGCTCGTCGGTCACGGTCTACCTCGTTCGTTCGTTCCTGCGTGCTCGCTGCGCTCGTCGTCTGCCGCTGTCCGCGCCGCCGGGGCACGTTCGCGGGCCGGTCGTCCGCGCGGGGCGGACGCCGGCCGGTCAGATGTCAAGGAACCGCACGTCCTTCGCGTTCCGCTGGATGAAGCTGCGGCGGGACTCGACGTCCTCGCCCATGAGGACGGAGAAGATCTCGTCCGCGGCGGCGGCGTCGTCCAGGGTGACCTGGTTGAGCGTGCGGTGCTCGGGGTCCATGGTCGTGTCCCAGAGCTCCGAGTAGTCCATCTCGCCCAGACCCTTGTAGCGCTGGATCCCGTTCTCCTTGGGGATCCGCTTGCCCGCGGCCTGCCCGGACGCGAGGAACGCGTCGCGCTCCTTGTCCGAGTAGACGTAGTCGTGCGGGGCGTTCGACCACTTGAGCCGGTACAGCGGCGGCTGCGCGAGGTAGACGTGCCCGTTCTCGATGAGGGGGCGCATGTACCGGAAGAGCAGCGTGAGCAGCAGGGTCGCGATGTGCTGGCCGTCGACGTCGGCGTCGGCCATGAGGACGATCTTGTGGTACCGCAGCTTGGTGAGGTCGAAGTCCTCGCCGATGCCCGTGCCGAACGCCGTGATGATCGACTGGACCTCCTGGTTGGACAGGGCCCGGTCGAGGCGCGCGCGCTCGACGTTGAGGATCTTGCCGCGGATCGGGAGGATCGCCTGCGTCCGCGGGTTGCGGCCGCGGACGGCGGAGCCGCCGGCCGAGTCACCCTCGACGATGAAGATCTCGCACTCCTCGGCGCGGTTCGACTGGCAGTCGCGCAGCTTGCCGGGCATGCCGCCCGACTCCAGCAGGCCCTTGCGGCGCGTGGCCTCGCGCGCCTTGCGAGCCGCGAGACGCGCCTGGGACGCCTGGATCGCCTTGCGGATGACGTCGCGTCCCTCGTTCGGGTGCGAGTCGAACCAGTCGGTGAGCTGCTCGTGGACGACGCGCTGGACGAAGGTCTTCGCCTCGGTGTTGCCGAGCTTCGTCTTCGTCTGGCCCTCGAACTGGGGCTCGCCGAGCTTCACGGAGACGACGGCGGTCAGGCCCTCGCGGATGTCGTCGCCCGTGAGGTTGTCGTCCTTCTCCTTGAGGATGCCCTTGTCGCGCGCGTAGCGGTTGACCAGCGAGGTCATCGCCGCGCGGAAGCCCTCCTCGTGCGTGCCGCCCTCGGTCGTGGAGATGGTGTTCGCGTACGTGTGGACGGACTCGGAGTACGCGCTGGTCCACTGCATCGCGATCTCGACGGAGATGCGCTTCTCGGTGTCCTCCGACTCGAAGTCGATGACGTCGGGATGGACGAGCTCGACCTTCTTCGCCGAGTTGAGGTGCTTCACGTAGTCCACGAGGCCGCCGTCGTACTTGTACGAGACGGTGCGAGCCGGGGTGGACGCGCCCGACGTCGCGTCGTCGGCCTCGGAGACGCCGTCAGCGTCGGCCACCCCGTCGCCCCCGGTGACCTCGTCGCCCGTGTCGAGGTGGGCAGGACGCTCGTCCGTCAGCGTGATGCGCAGGCCCTTGTTGAGGAACGCCATCTGCTGGAAGCGGGCCCGCAGGGTCTCGAAGTCGTACTCGGTCGTCTCGAAGATCCCCGGGTCGGCCCAGAAGGTCTGCGTGGTGCCCGTCTCGGCCGACGGCTCGAGCCGCTCGACGGGCGTCACCGGGTTGCCGCCCTCGGTGAACTCCTGACGCCACGAGTACCCGTCACGACGGACCTCGGACACCATGCGCGTCGACAGCGCGTTGACGACGGACATGCCGACGCCGTGCAGCCCGCCGGAGACCGCGTACCCGCCGCCACCGAACTTGCCGCCCGCGTGGAGGATCGTCATGACGACCTCGAGGGTCGGCTTCCCCTCGGTCGGGTGGATCGCGACGGGGATGCCGCGGCCGTTGTCGACGACACGGACGCCGCCGTCCGCCTGGAGCGTCACGTCGATCGTGTCCGCGTGCCCGGCGAGGGCCTCGTCCACAGAGTTATCCACAATCTCGTACACAAGGTGGTGGAGGCCCCGCTCGCCGGTCGAGCCGATGTACATGCCCGGACGCTTGCGGACCGCCTCGAGGCCCTCGAGGACGGTGATGTTGCTCGCGTCGTAGCCGCCGCCCGCCGAGGGTGCCGCCTCCGCGGACGCCGTCGGGTCGGAGATGGCGGTGTCGGTGTGGTCTGCCACGGGCAGGACTGCTCCTCGTCGTCGTGCACGCTGCGCCCGCGTTCGTGCGGAAGCGGTCGCCGCTGCTCAAGGGTTCCGGGCCCGCACCACGGTCGGCGTCGCCTCCTCCGCGGACGGCGGACGGTCGGCCGTGGACGGCTGGCCGCGCCTCGTCGGAAGGGCTGCGCGCACGGGTGGTGAACAGACCCGGAATGACCTCCCCAGTCTACCCGCCACGAGCCGAATTCCGCGGATTGTGGCCCTCCTGGGGACGGCGTCCCCGGCTTTCACGACTCGATCCGCGCGCCGTCGTCGACACTCCTCCACAAAGTTGTCCACAGACGTTGTCCACCGGTCGGGAAGCCGCCTCCGCGCGGGCGTCGCAGCCGTCCGGACGGCGCTCGCCGTCCGCATCGTGGGAACGCTCCCTTCTGGACAAGTCGGGAATCGGCATTTCACGTGGAAAGTGGTCTAATACCACACACAATCATGATTCGCGCGTCGTCCGCGCAGGAGTGATCCGCGTGCGGGCGGCCTCACCCCCGAAGGGACCCTCACCTCGTGAAGAGACTCCTCGCGAGCGTCGCGACGACAGCGCTCGCACTCGGTGGCCTGCTCGTGGTCACCGCGGCACCCGCCTCCGCCCACAGCGGCGAGCCCGTCGCCGACTGCCAGAGCCTGAAGGTCGACCTCTGGGCCTACGCGCCCGGGAACGGCCTGACCGTCGTCGTCGACGGCACGACGCTCGAGCCCCGCAGCTTCGACGGGCACTTCAAGAAGACCTACGAGCTGGACCCGACCCAGGACCACACCTGGAGCGTCGCCGTCGACGCCTCGGACAACAGCAGGTACGACAAGTCCTGGAAGGGCTCCACGACCGCCTGCGAGGCTCCCGAGGAGGAGACCCCCGTCCAGGTCGGCGTCTACGTCTACCCCAAGCTCGACGCCGAACGGCCTGCAGCCTGGGAGAACTCCGGACCGCAGAAGATCGTCACGAGCGACGAGGTCGCGCTGCCCGAGAAGCCGTGGGACAAGACCTGGCTCGTGGCGCCGCTCGACCTGGAGGCCGTGCGCGAGGTCGCGAAGACGATCGAGCCCGACGTGACCACCGAGGACCTGTGCACCGCGTGGGCCGTGCAGCAGGACCTCGTCGACCTGCCCGGCGGGGTCGACGACCTCCCGACCGACATCCGTTACTCGCCCGACGGCCAGCACCTCGGCGAGTTCCCCGACGGCACGCTCATCTCCTGGGACCACCAGGACCTGGCGAACCTGTTCCCCGAGGGCGCGTGCGACACGCCCGAGCCGATCGACGAGCCCGTCGTCGCCCCGGCGACGCCCGACGTCCCCGCAGCCGTCGAGGTGTGCGGCGCCGAGCTGACCGGTGACGCCGTCCCGGCCGAGTCGCCGCAGTTCCGCTACACCGCCACGGCCGAGGGCGTCGTCGCAGAGCCCAAGGACGCCTCCGTCGAGTTCTCCGCCGAGACGGCGGAGCTCGGCTACGTCGTCGCCGAGGACGGTCGCAGCGCGCTGTTCCCGATCGCGGACCTGCTGCCGTCCGACGAGGCCTGTGCGCTCGTCCCGGGCACGATCGAGGCGGTCTGCCAGGGCGACGTGCCGTACCTCGGCTACGCGGTCGCGCTGCCCGAGGGCGTGACCGTCGACGAGGAGAACCCGCTGACGATCACGTTCCTCCACCCGAACGGTGGCGAGAACTATGTCGTGGAGGGCCAGCCGCTCGACGGGACGATCCTGTGGCCCGGCGCGTCGGCGGAGGAGCCGAAGCAGTGGCCCGGGTTCGTCCGCAACGAGGACGGGTCGTACACCGAGACCGAGGGCAACTACGCCTGGACGCGTGACGGCGTCGAGGTGCTCTTCGAGGTGAACCCCTCGTACTCGACGGTCGTCTCCTACCCGCCGGCGACCAGCGCCTGCGCGAACCCGCCCGTCGCACCCGTCGCGGCCGAGGACGTCCCCGCACCCGCGGAGGCGAGCGGCCCCGAGCTCGCCACGACCGGTGCGACCGTCGCCGGCGCCGCCGCGTTCGCCGCGCTGCTCGTCGGTGGCGGCGCCCTGGTGTTCTGGCTGCGCCGCCGCGTGCAGTCCTGACCCCATGACGTGGTGACCAGCGCCCTGGTCACCACCCGCGAGGCCCGCCGTGCCCCGGTCACGGCGGGCCTCGTCGTCTGTCGGCACCGCCGCTGGTGCGCCTCTGGACGACGCGGCCGGCGCCGTCGGGCCGTCAGCCCCAGGTGTCGCGCGGGCCGGGCCCGCGGACCGACTTCTTGCCGCGGCGGAAGCTCGGACCCGCGGGACCGAGGACCGTGACCGTCTCCACGACGCCCTCGCCGACCTCGCGCGCGAGCCGCTCGAGGAGCTGCGGTGCGAGCAGACGCACCTGCGTCGCCCAGGCGGTCGAGTCCGCCCGCACCACGAGGACCTTGTCCTCGAAAGTCTCCGGCTCGCAGTGGTCCGCCACCTGGTCCCCGACCACCTCGCGCCACCGCCCGACGACGCCCCCCACCGACACGTCGGCGACCCAGTCGCGCTCCCGCAGCAGGCGCGCGACGACGTCGCCCAAGAGCTGCGGGTCGCGGCCGCCCGGTCGGGCGCCCGAGGTCGGCGGGTCGGCCAGGATCCGGCGGCGAGGCTCCTGCCCCGGCCGCAGCCCCTTCGCGCGGGCCGCCGCCTTCGCCCGGTTGAGCGCCTGCCGCGCCACCTCCGCCGGCGGCGTCAGCTCCACGACGTCCCCGACGGGCAACCCCGTCGCCCGAGGCTCCACCTCGTCCCGGTCCTCGACGGTCGGGCGCGCCGACGCCGCGGGGACGGGTGGCGAGGCCGCCCCCTTCTCCCGCTCCCAGGGTGACCCCGCGCCACCGGGCGACGCCGCGCCGCGCGATCCGTCACGGTTCGACACGCGTCACCGTCCCCTCGTGGACGGCGAACCGCGCCCCGTCCAGGAGTGCGGGGACGTCGTCGGGCACGGCCGCGGTGATGATGACCTGGCCGGCGCCCGCGACGAGCTCGGCCAGACGCTCGCGGCGCCGCACGTCGAGCTCGGCGAACACGTCGTCGAGCACGAGGACGGGCTCGCCGTCGGGACCCCACTGGTCCGCCCACAGGAGGGAGTCGAGCCCGGCCGGCGCCCCGTCCTTGAGGAGGCGGTACGACGCGAGGCGCAGGGCGAGGGCGAACGACCACGACTCGCCATGGCTCGCGTAGCCCTTCGCCGGCAGGCCCCCGAGGGTGAGCACGACGTCGTCGCGGTGCGGACCGACGAGGTTCACCCCGCGCTCGACCTCCTTCGCCCGCACCACCCGCATGGCATCCAGCATGCGCTTCTCCAGCGCCTGCGCGTCGGGGAGGCCCGACGTCGGGCCGTCGCCGTCGGGGCCCGGCGCACCCGTCGCGGGGGCGCCGTCGCGGGCACCGTCCGGGTCGAGCGCCTCGTCGACCGACGAGCGGTACCCGATCTGCGCCTCGCCCTGCCCGGCGCTGACCTGCTCGTACGCCTCCGCGACGTACGGCGTGAGCGCCGTCACGAGCTGGAGGCGCAGGGCGGTGATCTCGGCGCCGAGGCTCGCGAGCCGGGCGTCCCACACCTCGAGCGTCGCGAGGGGGGACGATGCGCCCTCGGGCGCGTCGTCGTCCGGCGGCGGCTCCGCGGCCGCCGGTCGGCGGGTCCCGCGGCCGCGGCCCCGGAGCGCGGTCGCGGACTTGAGGAGCGCACCCCGCTGGCGCAGCACCCGCTCGTAGTCCGCGAGGAGCGCGGAGACCCGTGGGACCAGGAGGACGGCGAGCTGGTCGAGGAACCGTCGGCGCCCGTCCGGGTCGCCCTTGACGAGGGCGAGGTCCTCCGGCGCGAAGAGGACGGTCCGCACGATGCCGAGGACGTCGCGAGGCCGCTGCGCGGGCGACCGGTTGATGCGGGCCCGGTTCGCGCGACCGGAGGCGATCTCGAGCTCGACCGTGCTCGCCCGGTCACCCCGGACGACCCGCGTCCGGACGACGGCACGCGTGGCGCCGGCGCGGACGAGCGCCGCGTCCCCTGCGACCCGGTGGCTCGCGAGCGTCGCCACGTACCCGATCGCCTCGACGAGGTTCGTCTTGCCCTGACCGTTCTGCCCGACGAGGGCGTTCACACCCGGGACGAGCTCGACGTCGACGGACTCGTAGGAGCGGAAGTCGACGAGGGACAGGTGGGAGACGTACATCGCGGGAGGACGTGCCGGGGGAGGATGCCGACCGGTCAGGCCGGGTCGGCGGCCTTCACGGCGTGCCCGCCGAACTGCTGGCGCAGCGCCGCGACGGCCTTGAGCGCCGGGGACTGCTCCTGGCGCGAGGCGAAGCGCGCGAACAGCGCCGCGGAGATCACGGGCAGCGGGACGGCGTTGTCGATGGCCTCGTCCACCGTCCACCGGCCCTCGCCCGAGTCGTCGACCCAGTCGTCGATCGCGGCGAGCTGCGGGTCCTCCTCGAGCGCCTTGACGAACAGGTCGAGGAGCCAGGACCGCACGACCGTGCCGCGCGTCCACGCCTTCATCGTGCCGTGCACGTCCTTGACGAGCTCGCTCTTCGCGGCGAGGAGCTCGTAGCCCTCGGCGTACGCCTGCATGAGGCCGTACTCGATGCCGTTGTGGACCATCTTCGCGAAGTGGCCCGCGCCGACCTCGCCGGCGTGGACGAAGCCCTCCTCGCGGGGCCCCTCCGGACGCAGGGCGTCGAAGACCGGCATGGCGGCCTCGACGTGCGTGCGGTCGCCACCGACCATGAGGCCGTAGCCGTTCTCGAGGCCCCAGACCCCGCCGGAGACGCCGACGTCGAGGTAGCCCACGCCCTTCTCGCTCAGCTCGGCGGCGCGCGCCTGGTCCTCGGCGTAGTACGAGTTGCCGCCCTCGATGACGAAGTCGCCCGCGCCGAGCAGGCCGCCGAGCTCGGTGACGACGCCCCGGGTCGGCTCGCCCGCGGGGACCATGACCCACACGATGCGCGGACCGTCGTCCGGCAGGGCCGCGACGAGGTCGGCGAGGGTCGCGACGTCCGACACCTCGGGCCGCGGGTCGTAGCCGACGACCTCGATGCCGGCCGCACGGATGCGCGCCCGCATGTTGTTGCCCATCTTGCCGAGGCCGACGAGTCCGATGCGCGTGACCATGCGAGTCCTCCGGGGTGCGGTGATGCGGTCGAGGCGGTGGTGCGAGAACGGTCCTCGCGGGTCAGCCCGCGAAGCGGATCGGCACGAGCAGGTAGCGGTAGTGCGAGGAGTCCTCGCCGTCCAGCGAGTCCTGCCCGGTGAACTCCACGGGCTTGTTCGGGTGCGTGAAGCTCAGGCGCACGAAGTCCGTGCCCAGCGCGCCCAGGCCGTCGAGGAGGAACTGCGGGTTGAAGGCGACCGAGATGTCCTCGCCGACGAGGACAGCCTCCAGCGCCTCCGACGCCTGTGCGTCGTCGCCCTGGCCTGCGTCGAGGACGACCTGGCCGTCCGTGAACGACAGCCGGATCGGGGTGTTGCGCTCCGCGACGAGGGACACGCGCTTGGCCGCGTCGATGAGCGGCGCCGTCGGGACGACCGCGTGGATCGGGGTCTCGTCCGGGAACAGCCGGCGGACGGCGGGGTAGTCGCCGTCGACGAGCTGCGACGTGGTGTGGCGGCCGCCCGCCTCGAAGCCGATGAGGTCCACCCCGGCGCCGGTGTTCAGTCCGACGTTGACCAGGCCCGAGCTGCCGAGCGACTTGGCCACGTCGTTGAGCGTGCGGGCCCGGACGAGCGCGACCGCCGAGTAGCTGGGCGTGACGGGGGTCCACGTGAGCTCACGCAGCGCGAGCCGGTAGCGGTCCGTGGCGAGGAGCGTGATCTTCTCGCCCTCGATCTCGACCCGGACGCCGGTCAGCAAGGGGAGCGTGTCGTCGCGGCTCGCGGCCACCGTCACCTGCGCGACGGCGTTCGTCAGCTCGTCGCCGGAGACCGTGCCGGAGAGCTCGGGCATCGCGGGGAGCGCGGGGTACTCGTCCACAGGCATGGTGAGGAGCGTGAAGCGGCTCGCGCCACAGGTCACGGTGACCTTGGTGCCCTCGAGGACGACGTCGACCGGCTTCGCCGGGAGCGCACGGGAGATCTCGGCGAGCAGGCGGCCGGACACGAGCACCGTGCCGGGCTCGCTCACCTCCGCGGGGATCTCCGAGCGGGCCGAGACCTCGTAGTCGAAGCTCGACAGGCCGATCGTCCCGGACGCGTCGGCCTCGAGCCGCACACCGGCGAGCACCGGGGCGGGCGGGCGGGTCGGCAGGGTCCGCGCCGTCCAGGTCACCGCGTCGGCCAGGACATCACGCTCAACCCGGAACTTCATCCCACACCCTCTCGTCCCAACGTCCTGATCGGACTCGATCTTCACATGTGCCGTCCGGCTGCGCCTCGGCGTACGGCTCGTCGTCGGGCTGAGTGACGTCCTGACCGCCCGAGCGAGAGCCGTGGCGGGGGACGCGAGGAGCTCGGGTCGCAGGTCCGCGCACACGTGTCGTGCATGAACCCTACGCGAGGAGAAGGTCGGGAGGAACTGGAACACCGTGCCTGGGGACGGTGCTGTGCAGCGATGTCGCCCATGGCGTCGGCCGGTACGGCCCGGCCTTCCGGCTGCGCGCCGATGGCTGTTCGGCGGTCGGTGCGGGATCGTGGTCGGGACGGGTGGTGCAGGTCGGCCGCCGGAGCCTGATGAAGGCGTGTGGAATTCCCCCTTGATCAAACCTTCGTCGTCGTCATAGGGGTTGTGGAATGCGTGGAAAACGGGTGTCCACGCAGGTCAGAGGGCAAAAATGAGTGTGGACGAACCCGTGGTCCCGCTGTGGGAAAGTCGCGCAGCCTGTGGGCGACCGTTCTGTCCCCACACGTCGTCCACCGATGGGCACCTCGTCATCCACACCGTAGGGCTGGTCGTCCACAGTTATCCACAGACGCGTGCACAGCAGGTGGCTCCGAGTGCCGTCCACAGACTGTGCACGACGCACCGTTTCCACAGCCCTCCCGGGAAAAGCGCTCGGTACTCCGCGGATTCTGGAGAGCCACCGGTTCCTGTGGTCGATCGCGGCTCCCCAGATCACGCGGATGTCACAACTCACAGATCTCCTGTGGATGACTGTGGACAACTCGACCCACACGCTGTGTACGAAGCGGTCTTTCGAGGTCGCCAGACAGTGCAGGAGCGTTCGCAAGGGCTGTATCCACAGGATGATGCACTCCGGTGCGCATCTCTGTGGATCGGTGTGGAAGAGGTCGTGGAAGACGTCGGCAGACCACGCGGGCCGCCGTCGAACTGGCCGTGCGGCACCTGGGCGGGCGCGTGAAGCTGGTGCGAGTACCTGCCACGGACATGCTCGCGGAGCAGCCGGGCGTGACCAGCGACGGGAGCGCCGCACGGGCCGCGGGTGGGCCGGGGTGGGCACGGCGGGATGCCTCGATCGCGCCGACGCCCGACGCCGCTCGCGTGTGACAGGGAGTGCGCCGTCGTGCCGGAACCGAGCAGCGGCATCCCGCGCGGGGTCTGCGGGGGTCCGGAGGGTGTGCCGGGGGTGCCTTGGGTCGGGCGCCGGGGAGGCGACGGCGGGTCGACAGACAGGACCGGACCTCTCCGGCGTGGCAGGCGTGTGCGCGGGTGGGCCCACTGCGACGCGCCTCAGCCCCGGTGCTGCTGCTTGATCCTGCTCGTCAACTCGGTCACCTGGTTGTAGGTGGACCGTCGCTCCGCCATCTGCTCGGTGATCTTGCGGTTCGCGTGCATGACCGTCGTGTGGTCGCGCCCGCCGAACTGTTGGCCGATCTTCGGCAACGAGAGGTCGGTCAGCTCGCGGCACAGGTACATGGCGATCTGCCGCGCGGTGACGAGGACGCGCGAGCGCGAGCTCCCGCAGAGGTCGTCGATCGTCAGACCGAAGTACGCGGCCGTCTGCGCGATGATCGCGGCGGGCGTGATCTCGGCGCTGTCCTCGTCGGTGATGAGGTCCTTGAGGACGATCTCGGCGAGCGGGAGGTCGACCTGCTGACGGTTGAGGTTGGCGAAGGCCGTCACGCGGATCAGCGCGCCCTCGAGCTCGCGGATGTTCGTCGAGATGCGCGAGCCGATGTAGGAGAGCACGTCGTCCGGGGCGGCGAGCCGCTCGCTCGACGCCTTCTTGCGGAGGATCGCGATGCGCGTCTCGAGGTCCGGTGGCTGGACGTCGGTGATGAGGCCCCACTCGAACCGGGAGCGGAGCCGGTCCTCGAACCCGTTGAGCTGCTTGGGCGGCAGGTCGGACGTGATGACGACCTGCTTGTTCGCGTTGTGGAGGGCGTTGAAGGTGTGGAAGAACTCCTCCATCGTCTGTTCCTTGCCCTGGAGGAACTGGATGTCGTCGATGAGGAGGACGTCGACGTCCCGGTAGCGGCGCTGGAACGCGCCCGCCTTGCCCTCGCCGATCGAGTTGATGAAGTCGTTGGTGAACTCCTCGGAGTTCACGTAGCGCACCCGGACGTTCGGGTAGAGGTTGTGCGCGTAGTGGCCGATCGCGTGCAGCAGGTGCGTCTTGCCGAGGCCCGAGTCCCCGTAGATGAACAGCGGGTTGTAGGCCTTGGCGGGAGCCTCTGCGACGGCGACCGCCGCGGCGTGCGCGAACCTGTTCGACGACCCGATGACGAACGTCTCGAAGACGTACTTGGGGTTGAGCCGGCTCGGTTCGGCCTGCGGGCGCGGCGGAGGAGGGGGCGGGAGGTCGGGCAGGCCGTCGTCCGGTTCGATGTACGGGCGCTCCACGGCGGGGCGGGAGGCGGGCGCGACGACCGGGTCGGAGCTGAGCTCCGGGTCGACCGTGATGCCGAACCGGACGTCGCGGCCGAGGCACGAGGACATCGCCGTGACGAGCTCGTCGCGCACGCGGGTCTCGAGGTAGGTGCGGGTCTGCTCGTGCGGCACCGCGATGAAGACCGTGTCGTCGAGGATCGCGAGCGGCTTCGCGAGACGGATGAACGCGATCTGCCGCGGTGTGATGTCCGGGCTCGCCTCGAGGATGCTCAGGGTCTGCGCCCAGACGTCGGCGATGTTCTCGTCCGGGTTGGCCACGGGCAGTTCCTCACAGGTCGAGGGTGTGCACCGGCGCGCGAGGCCGACCGTCGAGCGCGCGCTGACGGGCCGGGCGGGGTGCGCCGACGAAGGAAGGTCAGGGGTGTGGTGATGCTGAGGTCGATCGTGCCATGGGAACCCCTCGTCCACATAGTTGTCCACAGGCTGTGGGTTGTAGGGTAAGGATGCTCGCAGCCTCCGAGGGGCGTCGCGGTGACCGCGATGCCGCGGTTCCCGGGCCGCGGCACATCTCACCTCTCCTGGTTTGACCCGGAGGGGTCGCGCAGCGTAACGTCAGACAGCCGTTCCAGGTGTTCTTGGCGCGCCCGCGTGGAGGAGACTCGACACGAGGCCTCGCGTCGTGAGCTGCCTGCAAGGATCCGGTGCCCCCAGCAATGGCCCACTCGGTCTGCGTGCCTGGACGGCGGCCGGGCGGGTGACCGCACGGTGCACGACCTGAACCACCGACAGGCTCCAACCGGGACCTGTCACTGCATCGTCGAGGACATAGACGGTGTACCTCCCCGACGTTCTTGGAGTACCTCGTGAGCAAGCGGACCTTCCAGCCGAACAACCGGCGCCGGGCGAAGACCCACGGCTTCCGGCTGCGCATGCGGACCCGTGCCGGCCGCGCCATCCTGGCTGCCCGCCGTCGCAAGGGCCGCACCGAGCTCTCTGCCTGATACCACGTGCTCCCCGCGGCGCACCGACTGCGCCGTTCCGTCGATTTCGAGCGGGCGGTGCGCCGCGGCGTGCGTGCGGGTAGGTCGACCGTGGTCGTGCACCTCTCCGAGGATCTCGAGGGTGATGCGCGACCACAGGTCGGCTTCGTCGTCTCCAAGGCGGTGGGGAACGCGGTGCACCGCAACCTCGTGAAGCGTCGGCTGCGCGCCGCCACGGCGGCGCGCCTCAACATGCTGCCCGAGCACGGGCGTGCTGTCGTCCGCGCGCTCCCCGCCTCCGCGGCGGCGACGTTCGACGCCTTGAGCGACGACCTCGACCGCGGCCTCGATCGCGCCGTACGGCGCCTCCACGAGCGTGCGGGCGTGGATCGATGACGACCACCCACCCGGTCGACGCTCCCCGCGCGACGTCCCCCGAGGACGCCGCCGACCGCGGAGCTCCCGGGATCGTGCGTCGAATCGTTGCCGTGCTGCGCCGCGTCCCGGCGCTCACCCTCATCGGCATGATCCGGGCCTATCAGTCGGTGATCTCCCCGATGACCGGGCCCACGTGCAAGTACTACCCGTCCTGCTCCCAGTACGCCCTCACGGCGGTGCGTCGTCACGGCGCCCTGCGCGGAACGGGCCTCGCCCTCTGGCGGCTGCTGCGCTGCAACCCCTGGAGCCTCGGTGGGGTCGACGACGTTCCGCCGGCACGACACACGCACTAGTCCGCAGCCCGACATCGGGCGATTCACAAGCTTTGTCTGAAGTTGAGGGAGCAGTCACCGATGGACTTCTTCGCGTTCCTCGCCCCGATCGAGTGGGTCGTGGCGTGGATCATGTACCTGTGCCACCAGGGTCTGGTGTTCCTCGGGTTCTCCGACGGTCCCGGGCCGGCGTGGGTCCTGTCGATCGTCGGGCTCGTGATCATCATCCGCATCCTGCTGATCCCGCTGTTCTTCAAGCAGATCAAGGCATCGCGCGGCATGCAGATGCTCCAGCCCGAGATGCAGGCGATCCAGAAGAAGTACAAGGGCAAGACTGACCCGGCGTCCCGCGAGGCCATGAGCCGCGAGACGATGGACCTGTACCGGAAGCACGGGACCAACCCCTTCGCGTCCTGCATGCCGATCCTGTTGCAGTCGCCGATCTTCTTCGCGCTCTTCCGGGTGCTGAACGGCCTGGTGCCGATCTCCAACGGCACGGACGACCCGATCGGGCCGATCAACTCGGCAGTCGCCAGCGACATTGAGAGCTCATCGGTGTTCGGGGCGCAGCTGTCCGACGTCTTCCTCCGGACCGACGACCTCCAGACCAAGATCGTCATCGCCGTGCTCATCGTCGCGATGTGCGCCACCACGTTCTTCACGCAGCGCCAGCTCACGATGAAGAACATGCCGAAGGCCGCTCTCGAGGGACCGATGGCATCGACGCAGAAGATGATGCTCTACGTCTTCCCGTTCATCTTTGCCGTCTCCGGTGTCAACTTCCCGGTCGGTGTGCTCGTGTACTGGACGACGACGAACCTCTGGTCCATGGGTCAGCAGTTCTACACGATCCGTCGCATGCCGGCGCCGGGCTCCGAGGCGGAGCGACTCCTCAAGGAGCGCCAGGCGCGCAAGCGCGCGGCGAAGGGCATCGTCGAGGACGCCACGCCGGTGATCGAGCAGCCGCGCGGGCAGCGTCAGCAGCCCAAGCGCAAGGACCGGCAGAAGGCCGCGCCCCGCCCGGTCGGGACGACCCCGCCGAGCGTCGAGGACGCTCCCGTCGAGGACGCCCCCGAGGCGGCAGACGGATCTGGGACGAACGACGGCGCGAAGGGCTCTCCGGCCCCTGGGGCAACCAAGCCCGCGCCCAAGAAGAAGAAGCAGAAGTAGACCCCGCGCGCGTGCGCGCCCCCGCCGTGAGGAGCACCGTCATGACGCCTACCGAGACCCCAGCGCCCGAAGACGCCGTCACCGACGAGTCGTCGCGCGAGACCACCAGCCTGGAGGAGGAGGGTGAGATCGCAGCGGACTACCTCGAGGAGCTGCTCGACATCGCCGACCTCGACGGTGACATCGACATCGACGTCGAGCACGACCGCGCGGCGGTCGAGATCGTGGCCGACGATCCCGCCGCGTTGCGTTCCCTCGTCGGTGAGGACGGCGACGTCCTTGACGCGCTCCAGGAGCTGACGCGTCTCGCCGTCCAGGCGCGGACGGGGGAGCGGAGCCGACTGATGCTGGATGTCGCTGGCTTCCGTGCCGCTCGTCGTCGTGAGCTCACCGCGCAGGCCGAGGAGGCGATCTCGCGCGTTCGGTCCGGTGGGGCGAAGGTCTCGCTGGAGCCGCTGAACGCCTTCGAGCGCAAGGTGGTCCACGACGCGGTGGCCGCCGCCGGCCTCCGGAGCGACTCCGAGGGCGTCGAGCCTCAGCGCTACGTGGTGATCTACCCCGCTGACTGACGTTGGTCTGTGTCGGACCCGTTCGCCCTCCGTTTCACGTGAAACGGAGGGCGAACGTCTTTGTCGTGGCGATGACAGAGGGCGGGTGCCGTCCGGGGTGGTGGCGCTGCGTCTGGCTCGGTGTCGCTTCGCACTTCTCCGCTGCACGTGGTGCGTTCGGCGCTCGAGCCCGAGCGGGAGCAGCGGGGGGAGCGTCTGTGGCTTGGTGAGTGCCAGCAAGCCACGCCGGACGACGGGGATCACGTGGTGATCGAGCACGCCGGCGGGCGTTTCACGTGAAACGATGTGGCGTGCCCATGGACGAGGAAGCAGAAGAGCCGATGAGCGACCTGGTGGATCGAGACGCAGAGCCGGAGATCTCGCGGGAGGCGCTGACTGAGTACTTCGGTGCGTCGTTCCCGGCGATCGATCGGTTCGCGGAACGCCTGCGCGAGGAGGGCGAGCTGCGCGGGCTGATCGGACCCCGCGAGGTTCCTCGCATCTGGGACCGGCACATCCTGAACTCGGCCGCGGTCGTTCCGTTCCTCCCGGAGACAGGGCTCATCGCGGACATCGGATCCGGTGCTGGACTTCCCGGGGTCGTGATCGCGGCGATGCGTCCGGAGGCGTCGGTCTACCTGGTCGAGCCGATGGAGCGGCGCTGCGCCTGGTTGTCGGAGATCGCAGCGGATCTGAACCTCTCGAACATCGAGGTGAAGCGGGGGCGTGCGGAGGAGTACCACGGTGCGTTCGAGTGCGACGCGGTGACGTCTCGCGCCGTGGCCGCGCTGGACAAGCTGGTCCGGCTCTCGCTCCCGCTCGTCCGACCCGGTGGCGAGATGATCGTCCTCAAGGGACGCAATGTGGCGCGCGAGGTCGATCCAGCCCGCAAGGTGCTGCGACGGCTCAAGGGCGGCGAACCCGAGATCGTGGACGCGCCGACGATCCCCGGTGTGGAGACGACGACCGTCGTGCGCATCGTGCGGCAGACTGGGGCACGCTGAACCCGAGCCTCGCCGTCGGCACGGCTGTGTGACGACACGGGGTGGAGAGCGCCCGACATCCACAGATGAGTGGGTCGGACGGCGCATGCTGGGACGCGACGATGGAGAGGATGAGACGCGTGACGGAAAGCCCTGTCGACCCTGGAGAACGTCAGGATCGGTCGGCGACGTCTCTCTCGCAGGACGGGGGAGCGGCGCGGACCTCCGGGAGCGAGGACGACCGGAGAGCAGCACTGATGGCGAGCTTGCCGGTCACGGACGAGTCGACGCCGCTCGCGGCGCAGCTTGCCGAGGACGCGAGGCGTCGCATCGACCTCCAAGGCCGCCGCTTCCCGCGTCCGGCGTCGACACGGATCATCACGGTCGCGAACCAGAAGGGCGGCGTGGGGAAGACCACGACGACGGTGAATCTCGCTGCCGGCCTCGCGCTGGCGGGGCTCAACGTGCTCGTCATCGACAACGATCCTCAGGGCAACGCGTCGACCGCGCTCGGGGTCGAGCACCGCGCGGGGACGCCGTCGGTCTACGAGGTCCTGGTCGACGGCGATCCGCTCGCCAGCGCAGTCCAGCAATGCCCTGACATCCCGACGCTGTGGTGTGTACCCGCCACGATCGACCTCTCGGGCGCGGAGATCGAGCTGGTCTCCCTCGTTTCACGTGAAACGCGGCTCCGCCGCGCGCTGGACGAGTACCTGGCAGGGCGTGAGCGCGAGGGTCTGGCCCCCATCGACTACGTGCTGGTCGACTGCCCGCCGAGCCTGGGTCTTCTCACCGTGAATGCGTTCGTCGTCGGTCGAGAGGTGCTCATCCCGATCCAGTGCGAGTACTACGCCCTCGAGGGACTGAGCCAGCTCCTGAAGACGATCGAGCTCATCAAGTCGCACCTCAACCCTGGCCTGCACGTCTCGACGATCCTGCTGACGATGTACGACGGGCGAACGAATCTTGCGCAACAGGTGGCGGCAGAAGTGCGCGAGCACTTCCCTGACCAGACCTTGCGGACGACCGTGCCGCGCTCTGTGCGCATCTCTGAGGCACCGAGCCACGGGCAGACGGTCATGACCTACGATCCAGGCTCGACGGGCGCGCTCGCGTACCTGGAGGCCGCACGTGAGCTGACGCAACGCGGTGCGAATCGGAGCGGCGACGACGATCTCGGTGCCCTCTCCGGGCAGGATGCGGATCGCGAGCATGCTGACGTTCCGGAGACTGCCCCCGTGCCCGAGGTGGTCCGAACTGAACATGAGTTTGCCGGCACCATCGGTGGTCCCGGCCTGCGGCAGGAGGAACTGCGATGAGCGAGAAGCGTCGAGGGCTCGGCCGGGGGCTTGGGGCTCTCATCCCGACCAGCTCGGAGGGGAAGCGACCGGTTGACGTCTTCTTCCCGAGCCCGACGCCAGAGGAGCCGGCGCACGACGACGCACCAACCGAGGACGTTTCCGCAGGTGACGGGGAGGCACAGGGTTCCGCTGAGAGCGGGACTCAGAGCACTCCGGTCGTGACGCTCGTCGCGGACACCGGCTCAGGTCCCGCGGACGTGGACTCTCTGACGTCACTCTCGGCGCGCGACCTCGCCGAGCTGGAGGCCGTCAGCGCGGGGGATCGTGGCGCGCTCGGCGGGAGTGACCACGAGCCTGGGCCGGGGAGGGAACAGGACCGCGCGGAGGATGGCGAGCAGCGCGACGATGTCGCGACGCCGATTCGCAGCGATGCCGCGACCGCTGTTTCACGTGAAACCGACCCCGGCACGACGGATGGCGGGGACTCGGCGGGGAACGGGATCTCGGAGTCGTCTCGGGAGAACTCTGGTGGCGCGCCCACTTCGAGCACCGAGGAGTGGACGGGGAGCGCGGCAGACGACCTCGTACCGGTCCCCGGCGCACGGTTCGCCGAGGTACCCACGGCGTCGATCCGTCCCAATCCTCGCCAGCCGCGCACCGTCTTCGACGAGGGAGACCTCGACGAGCTCGTGGGCTCGATCCGCGAGATCGGCGTTCTTCAGCCGATCGTGGTTCGTCCCGTGCCGGGGGACGACGGTTCCTTCGAGCTGATCATGGGGGAGCGCCGGTGGCGCGCAACACAGGCTGCCGGCCTCGACGTCATTCCCGCGATCGTCCGCGAGACGGATGACGCCGACCTGCTGCGCGACGCACTGCTCGAGAACCTGCACCGCAGCGCACTCAATCCCCTGGAAGAGGCGGCGGCGTACCGCCAGCTGCTCGACGACTTCGGATGCACTCACGAGGAGCTCGCGGAGCGCATCTCGCGCAGCAGGCCGCAGATCTCGAACACCCTGAGGCTCCTGCGCCTCCCTCCCCTGGTGCAGCGGAGGGTCGCGGCGGGAGTCCTCTCTGCCGGTCATGCTCGCGCACTCCTGGGCCTCTCCGACGGCGCGGAGATCGAGCGCCTCGCCCAGAGGATCGTGGCCGAGGGGCTCTCCGTTCGTGCAACCGAGGAGATCGTCGCGATGGGCGGACTGGACGGTGATCGCCGTGCGCCGCGCGCGCCGCGAGCGGGTCAGCGGTCCGCCGCGATCGACGAGCTCGCTCATCGTCTCTCCGACCGCTTCGAGACGCGCGTGAAGGTCGACCTCGGCAAGAACAAGGGGCGCTTGACCGTCGAGTTCGCTTCGGTCGAGGACCTGAACAGGATCCTCGACGTGATGGCACCCGACGACCCGGGTCTCCTGCGCAAGTAGCGATACCAGGCGGCGTGCGCGACACCAGGGCGCGTCGCCGTTGCCGGGACTGTCGTGAGGCTCGTGAGCACCCGCGGCAGTCCCGGCCCCATGCTGGGCACCTTCGCCCGGCAGAGATCGTCGGCGCTCCCCTTCCGGGTGGAGCACAGAGCGGCCTACGAACCCGTCCATGGAACGCGGTGACCAGAGCGGCTGCCCCGTCCATCTCGCGTGTGATCGATGAGGATGCCGCGGGTGGCGGCTCAACTGCGTCCGCATGCAGCCATGGCGCCTTCTAAGGAGTCGCTCCCTCCTGCCCGGTGTCTCGCGAGCGGCCGTCCTCCTGCCCGGTGTCCCGCGAGCGGCCGTGCGGTGTGCGGGTAGGTGGAAGCTACGATCGGTGACGTTTCACGTGAAACGAGCCTCGACGCCCGGCACGTTCGCCTGCGGGCGGACTGGTCGCTCGCGGATCGTGGCTCCTGGGAGCGGGAACGAGGCCCGCGCAGCCGTCGCCATCCACGGAGGGGAGGGGCGCCGCAAGAGGTGGAAACACGAGTGTCGAGGTGTGCGTGCTGTGCATCATGATCTGCTCGAGTGGAGATCCGGGCGCGCAATCGGCGGGGTGGCCCGTCTCCCGCGGTGCGCTCGATGTGGCGCCCCGCATCGCTACGTTCTCGACACGCCGCGGTCTGGTGCCGCCCCCTCGTCCTTCGTGCCGTGCCGATCGTCGAGTGAGCACGGCGGAGGGGCACAGACCCCGCGAGGCCGGGCCCGGACGCGTACCAGGAACTGTTTCACGTGAAACCCCGTGGCGGAAAGCTCGCTCGGAAGTGGCGTTTCACGTGAAACGGGCTCAGCCCAACCTATGGTTCACACGCTGATGGCGAAGCGTCCCGTGGTGCAGGGGCAGTCCGCCGCGCACTCACCTTCTCCGGTGCCCTGTCGTGCAACACGGCGTCAGGGTGGTGCGAGCATCCCTCCCCTTACCGGGGGACCGGTTCACGTCCAGCGGCGGCAGGGACGCCGGAGTGCCCCCGCCCTGTCCTGGCCCTTCGAGCATCGTGAGCGGTCGCCCTTTGCCGTCGACCGCCGCGTGGGTCTTCGTCGACAACCCGACCCGGGAACAGCCCGGGACCAGCCGGGACCAGCCGGGACCAGCCTTCGCGTGATCAGCCGGTTCGCGACCATCGGGACTCTTGTGACTCGCCAGCGCCCCTTGTGGTCCGTGGCATGGTCACGACGTGTGCTGGTTCACCCGGTTGATCGTCGAGTCCACGCTCACCACCGTCTGCCCGACGTTCCACGTGAAACACCGACCGACGATGCGTCGGTCGGACCGCCGTCCCTCAGTGCCGCACGTGGGCGTTGACGAGCGAGCGGTAGAGGTGCCCGAGGTCGAGCCCAGCGGCACGAGCGGCCTGGGGGAGGAGGGACGTCTCGGTCATGCCGGGCGCGACGTTGACCTCGAGGAACTGCACCACGCCGTCCTGGTCGAGGATCACGTCGGTCCGCGACAGGTCGCGCAGGCCGAGCGCGACGTGCGCACGAACGGCCACCTCGCGGACGATGCCGAGAACGTCATCGTCCAGACGGGCAGGGGCGAAGTACTCGGTTCGCCCGGGGTTGTATCGCGCGTCGAAGTCGTACGGTCCCGTCGTGACGATCTCGACGGGCGGCAGAGCCTCAGGACCTTGGCCGAGGTCGACGACGCTGACCGCAAGCTCCACGCCGCGCACGGCGCGCTCGATCAGGGCGACGTCGCCATAGGCGAAGCAGTCGACCATGGCGCGGGGGAGCTGGTCGGCGCGCTCCACGAGGGTCACGCCGAGCGCCGAGCCACCATGGGTCGGCTTGACGACGAGGGGGAGGCCGAGGCGCGCGACGACGGCGTCCAGGACGGGCTGGGCGCCGAGCTCCCGGAACAGGCTCTGCGGGAGGGTCACGTACTCGGGTGAGCACAGGCCTGCGCCGAGCACGACGCTCTTGGCGACGGGCTTGCTCCAGGCTGCACGACTCTCCCGCGGCCCGGTGCCGACGTAGGGAACCCCAACCAGCTCGAGGACGTCGCGGATCGAGCCGTCCTCACCGCTCGCGCCGTGCAGGAGCGGCCACACGACGTCGGGGCGGGTCGCGGCGAGGAACGGGAGGAGGTCGGCATCGACGTCGTGGACCGTCACCTCGAGACCAGCGGCACGGAGGCTCTCGGCGACGCGGCGCCCCGACCGCAGGGAGACCTCGCGCTCGTGGGAGAGCCCGCCGGCGAGGATCGCGACGTGCCCGCCCGGGGGGACGTCGTCCTCGGGCCGGAGAAGGTGAAGGTGCTGGTCAGCGCGCTGCGTATCGGTCTGGGCTGCGGTGGCAGCCTCGCCCGTGGCCGCCGGGGTACCCGTGGTCGTGTCCACTGTTGACGGACTCCTGTTCGGTGCCGGCGACGCCCGGTGAGGGCTGCACGGCGTCGTGGTGAGGTGCTTCAGGCCAGGTTGGGCGAGGGGTTCTCGACGTCCGTGACGTCAGGGTCGAGCTCGGCGTTGGTCCCGAAGATCTCGACGAGCTCCTGCTCGGCGTTGACGACCCCGGCGAGGCGTCGGACGCCCTCACGGATCCGCTCGGGGGTCGGGAAGCAGTAGGAGAGGCGCACGTGGCTCGAGCCCGTGCCGTCCGCGTAGAAGGCGGTGCCCGGCACGTAGGCGACGCGCGCCGTGACAGCGCGCGGGAGCATGGACCGTGCGTCGAGGCCCTCCGGGAGCTGGACCCAGGTGTAGAAGCCGCCGTCGGGCACGGTCCAGCGTGCCGAGGGGAGGTGCTCGGAGAGCGCGCCGACCATGGCGTCCCGGCGTTCCCGGTAGAGCTCGCGGAACTGCTTGATCTGACCCTTCCAGTCGCACGTGTCGAGGTACGCCGCGATGGCGAGCTGCGAGGCGTTCGAGGGGCAGAGGATCGCCGACTCGCTCGCGAGGACGAGCTTCTCGCGGACCGCGTGGGGCGCGACGACCCAGCCGACGCGGTATCCCGGGGCGAAGGTCTTGGAGAACGACCCGAGGTACAGGACGCCGTCCTCGTCGAGCGACCTGAGGGCGGGGAGCGTCTGCCCGTCGAAGCCCAAGAGGCCGTAGGGGTTGTCCTCGATGACCAGGACGCCGTAGCGCTGCGCGATCTCCAGGATGCGTGGGCGGCGCTCCGCGGTGAGAGTCACCCCGGCCGGGTTGTGGAAGTTCGGCACGGTGTAGAGCAGCTTGACGCGGCGACCGTCCGCGGCGAGCCGGGCGAGCGTCTCCTCGAGGGCCTCAGGGACGAGACCGTGCTCGTCGAGGGGCACGTGCACGACGTCCGCCTGGTACGAGCGGAAGACGCCGAGCGCCCCGACGTAGCTCGGCGCCTCGGCCACGACGACGTCGCCGGGGTCGACGAAGATTCTGGTCACGAGGTCGAGCGCCTGCTGCGACCCCGTCGTGACGACGACGTCGTCGGGGTGGCACTCGATCCCCTCGAGCCGGACCACGTCGAGGATCTGCTCGCGGAGCGTCTCGTCGCCCTGCCCGGAGCCGTACTGGAGGACCGTCGCGCCGCGCGTCGCGACGAGGCGCTGCATGGTGTCGGCGATCTGGTCGAGCGGGAGTCCTTCGAGGTACGGCATGCCGCCGGCGAGCGACACGACCTCGGGTCGGTTCGCCACGGCGAACAGCGCTCGGATCTCCGACGCTCGCATCCCGTGCGCTCGCTCTGCGTAGGCACCGAACCACGGGTCGAGGCGGGTGCCGCTGGGAGCGGGCTGCTGCGGGGGAGTCGTCGGTCCAGTCACGACCCCCAGTGTCGCACGGGGTATCGGGGGATCCCGTGAAGACGCCGGAGGGCGGACCGCGGTGCTCGCGGTCCGCCCTCCGGCGTCGTGGTCGGGTGCGGCTCAGACGGCCGTGGCGAGCACGGCGTCGATCTCCTCGGTGAGCGCCCGCTTGGGACGCGCTCCGATGATCGACTTCTGGAGCTCGCCGCCCACGTAGACGTTCAGCGTCGGGATGGACACGATGCCGTAGGCGCCGGTCGTCTCGGGGTTCGCGTCCGTGTCGAGCTTGGCGATCTTGATCTTGCCGTCGTACTCCTCGGCGAGCTCCTCGAGGATCGGCGCGACCTGGCGGCACGGGCCGCACCACGTCGCCCAGAAGTCGACGAGGACGGGGACCTCGGACTCGAGGACCTCGGCACGGAAGGTGTCGTCGGTGACCGGAACGGTCGGCATGGTGGACCTCCTGCTGTTGGACTCGGTGGGAGTGAGGGGACGCTGGTTCAGGCCTGGAGCTCGGCGAGCGCCTCGGGCAGCTCGTCCGGGTTCGGCGTGGTCGGCGTGCCGGCGAGCTCCGCCAGGCCGGCGGCGTCGGCGAGCTCGGTGAGGTAGCGCTGCGCGTCGAGCGCTGCCGCGCACCCGGAGCCCGCGGCGGTGATCGCCTGGCGGTAGGTGTGGTCGACGGCGTCGCCGCACGCGAACACACCCTCGAGGTTGGTCGCCGTGGTCCGCCCGACGACCTGGATGTAACCCTCGTCGTCCAGGTCGATCTGACCCTTGACGAGCTCGGTGCGGGGCTCGTGACCGATCGCGACGAACAGGCCGGTCGCGGGCAGCTCTCGCTCCTCGCCGGTGACGGTGTCGCGCAGCGTCACGCCCTCGACCTTGTTCTCGCCTCCGATGCCGGCGACCTCGCTGTTCCAGGCGAAGTCGATCTTCGGGTCGTTCAGGGCGCGGTCGGCCATGATCTTCGAGGCGCGCAGCTCGTCGCGGCGGTGGACGAGGGTGACCTTCTCGGCGAACCGGGTGAGGAACGTCGCCTCCTCCATCGCGGAGTCCCCGCCGCCGACGACGGCGATGTGCTGGTCGCGGAAGAAGAACCCGTCGCAGGTCGCGCACCAGGACACCCCGCGCCCGGACAGGCGCTTCTCGTCGTCCAGGCCGAGCTCGCGGTAGGCGGACCCGGTCGCGAGGATGACCGCGCGGGCGCGGTAGGTCTCGCCGTTGCCCGTCACGACGGTCTTGACCGGCCCCTCGAGGTCGAGCAGCGTGGCGTCGTCCCACTCGATGCGCGCGCCGAACCGCTCGGCCTGCTTGCGCATGTTCTCCATGAGGTCCGGGCCCATGATCCCGTCGGGGAAGCCGGGGAAATTCTCGACGTCCGTCGTGTTCATCAGGGCACCGCCGGCGGTGACGGAGCCGGCGAGCACGAGCGGGGCCAGCCCCGCGCGCGCCGCGTAGATCGCCGCGGTGTACCCCGCGGGACCGGACCCGACGACGATCAGGTTCTGGACGGCAGACTGCTCGGTCACGTGCTCTCCTTGATGCTCGGTGCGTGGCGGCCGACCACGCGAGAGTGTGAACGCCGCCGAGGCGGCTTCTGTTCCACGGTACGGGTGTTCGCGACGCTACGGTGGCCCGGCGCACGGCGCGCAGGTCGTCCACGCACCGGGGCCGACGACGGTCGGGCCCGACAGAGCGGGCGTCGACCGTCCCGGGAGCGTCAGGAGACGAGGATCTCGTTGATCTCCGCGCGGAACTCTCCGGCCGGGTTCTGCGGCAGCTCGGTGAACCACAGGACGATCGACTCCGCCTCGACCGGCTGGTCGAAGGTGAACTCCACGCCCGGAGCGAGCGGCCCGGAGGCGAGGACGGTGCCCTCGGTGGGGGCGTCCGGGCTCGTGGCACGGATCTCGACGTTGCCACCGGTCGTGGCCGTGTCGAGCACGACCGCCGAGACCGGTGCCTTCTGCTCGAGCGTGACCGCGAACCCGATCCCGGTGCGCAGCCCGGCGAAGTCCGCGGCGTTGTAGCGGCGCGAGATCCAGGTCGTGTCGGGCTGCTGGTCGTAGGCGAGCGGCGCGAGCTCGGGGTGCTCGCCGTCGTTGTTCCCGGAGGCGTCGCCCTCGGGGTCCAGCGCCTGCCCCGAGGCGATCACGGGGCGCACGTCCGTCGCCGGGGGCGCCTGTTCGCCCCCTGCGGTACCACCGTCGCCCTCCGACGGAGCCTCCGACCCCTCGCCCGTGGGTTCCTCGCTCGTCTGGAGCGCGGGCCCGAACCCGTCGAACGCGGTGCCCACCGCCCACACGACGCCCCACACCACGAGGCCGAGGACGAGCACCAGGACGATCGGGGTGGCGTTGAACCGGCGGGGGCCGCGCCGACGGGGGGCGGGCTCGCTCCAGGCCTGCGGCGCCTCCGTGGTCGGGGGCACGGGGGGCGGCGCGGCCGCGTACTGGACGGGCGCGGTCCCGGTGTCGAAGCCCACGGGGGGCGGGGGGACCGCGTACGCCGCGGTCGCCGGGTCCGGCGCGGGAGGCGGCACCGCTGCCGTGGCGCCCGTGGCGACCCCGGCGGCGTACGCGACGCCCGGACCGGCGGAGCCCGGCACGTCCCCCACGCGGTGGATGCGTCCCGTCGTCGGGCGGCGGACCGGCGGTGCGGGCGGCGGCGTGCCTGGAGGCGCGCTCGTCGCCCCGTCGAACGCCGTGCGGACGGACTGCCGGCTCACGCCTGCCGTCGCAGGCTGCACGAACGAGGGGAGGGCCGCGACGACCGAGACCTCGCCCCAGGGCTCGACAGCGCCGACGACGTCGGCGGGGGAGCGGGGCGCGTCGCCCGCGGGCGGTGCCGTCCACTCCTCCACGGTGCCGTGGGTGCCCGCGAAGGCGCGCGCGCAGAGCGCGTCGAGCTCGGCGGGGACGTCGGGCCGGACGGCCGAGAGCGCGAGCACCTCGTCGCCGGCGCGCTGCGCCGGGAGGGGGTGGATGGCCTCGGGGGCGATCCAGGGGACGTCCAAGGACGGTCCGGCCCAGCGCGCCGTCATCGCGTAGTAGAGGAGGGCGACGAGCCCGACGGCGTCGGTACGCGACGTCCGGTCGGCGTCGTGCTGGTCGTGGCCCGCGACGCCGGCGTCGAGGCCGAGTCCCGTGAGGACGACGCGGCTGCCGTCGACGCGGAGCGCGTCGGGTCGGAGCGCGAGGTGGTGGACCCCCCGCCGCTGGGCGACCTCGAGCGCGGCCGCGGCCTCGCCGACGATCGCGCGCGCCTGCTGCGGGTCGACGATGCCGCCCGCGACGACCTCACTCAGCGTGATGCCCGTGTACCGCTCGGTCACGACGTACGCGACGCCGTCCTCCGTGCCGACGTCGAGCACGCGCGTCAGGCGCGGGTCGACGACGAGCGCGGCGCGCCGGGCGGAGTCGAGGGCGTCGGCGACGTGCGGGCCGGAGACCAGCGAGATCCGGACGGGACGGTCGAGGATCTGGTCGTGCGCCGACCATGCGGTGACGTCCGACAGGTCGGACGTGAGCTGCTCGTCGAGCCGGTAGCGCGCGACGAGCAGTGTTCCTGGGGCCACGCCGTTCACCGGACCTCCTCCGTGGGACTCGTGGTCGACACACCATGGTACGCGGGCCCTGAATGCCCGCGTATCACCCGATTGGCGCCCGCGGGCCGCGCGCCGCTCACCGCCGCACGAGCCGGCGGACGCGGCCCACGATCGGACCGGCGAGCTGGTCGAGCTCGCGCACGCGCATGAGCTTGAGTCCGCCCGCGTAGACGGCCGTCATCACGGCCCCGGCGACGGACACCACGACGACGGCCTGCCACCACGAGAGCCCGTAGATGCCGTCCGGGCCGTCGCCGGTGAGCACGACGAACCCGCGCAGGACGCCCCAGCCCGCGACGCCGCTGACGAGCGCGGCGATCCCGGCCTTGACGTGCAGGCGCAGGATCCGGGCGCCGTCGAGCCCGCGGAGCGTGCGTCGCAGCCCGACGGTGCGCAGCGCGACGGCCACGAGGTTGGACACGCTCATCGCGAGGCCGATGCCCACGACCCAGAGCTGGGGTGCCAGCACCTGCGTCGCGAGCCAGGACACGCCGACGAGCACGAGCGTGCCCGGCACCTGGATCCAGAAGACGGTCCGGCCGTCCTCGAACGCGTAGTACACCCACTTCATGAGCACCATGCCGCCCAGGGGCACGAGCCCGAGCGCCATGGCGCGCAGCACCTCGGAGACGGCCTCGCCGGACGCGGCGTCGACGGAGGGGACGAGCAGCTTGGTGATCGGCAGGGCGAGGACGACCAGCACGACGGTCGCGAAGACGGTGAAGACGCCGACGGTGCGCACGCCGCGCGAGAGGTCGTGCCGGACGCGCGCGAGGTCGCCCGCGTGCGCCGCGGCGCTCATGCCGGTGAAGAGCGCCGTCGCGATCGACACCGTCACGAGCGAGTGGGGCAGCAGGTAGATCATGAGCGCCTGCGTGTAGGCGGCGTTGCCCGCCACCGCGAGGGCGCCCGAGAACGCGTCGGGCGCGCCCGTGATCAGCCCGGTGACGGCGCCGAGGGTCCCGGGGTCGTCACGGTAGGGCCCGAACGTCTGCGCGAGCGCCGCGCGGGGCGCCTCGCTCGCGAAGCGCGTGGTGAACAGGACCCCGACCTGCTCGAGGAGGACGGCGGCGAACGTCCACAGCGCGACCTGGCCCGCGGACCGCAGGCCGATGCCGTGCAGGCCGAACCGCAGGTGCCAGCGGAAGCCGGCCCGCCACAGCGGGACCACGAGGATGAGCGCCTGCGCCGCGACCCCGAGCGTCGCGGTGCCGGCCAGCAGGGCGATCTTGGGCCCGTCCCACTGCGTGAGGTCGTCGACGTTCCCCGTGGCCGCGGGACCGTAGATCGCGATGAACGCCGCGAACCCGACGATCGACACGACGTTGTTGAGCACGGGCGCCCACATGAACGGGCCGAACTGGCCCCGCGCGTTGAGCACCTGCCCGAGCAGCGTGTACAGCCCGTAGAAGAAGAGCTGCGGCGTGCACCAGAAGGCGAAGGCGACGGCGAGCGACGTCTGCGGCGCCGTCCACCCCGGCCCCGTGTAGAGCGCGACGAGGATGCTCGACCCCGCCGTGAGCAGCGCCGAGAGCGCGATCAGCACGACGCCGGAGAGCGTGAGCAGCTTGTCGAGCCGCTCCTGGGTGTTGCGCGCGCGGTAGGCGCGGACGATCTGCGGCACGAGGACGGCGTTGAGGACGCCGCCCGCGAGGATCGCGAAGAGGACGTTGGGGATCTTGTTCGCGACGTCGAAGGCATCCGCGACCAGGCCCGTGGTCCCGATCGCGGCCACGAGGAGGACGTTGCGGACGAGCCCGAGGCCCCGCGAGACGAACGTGCCCGACGCCATGAGCGCGGACGAGCGGCCGAGCCCGCCCGTGCGGGGGGCGGGCGCCTCCGTGGCCCCTGCCTCCGCGGTCTCGTCCGGGGTGCCCGACGCCGCGGGGTCCCCCGGGAGCGCCCCGGACGGGACGACGTCACGCGTCGTGCCGGGCCGCGTGCCGTGCCCGGCGCCCGTGGGCCGGACGTGCCGTGGCTGGTCGGGGCTCACTCGACGCGCTCCTCGTCCTGGCGGGCGGCCTGCGCGGGCGGCGTCGGGTCCTGCACGGGCGGCGCCGGCTGGTCCACCGTGGCGCCCGCCAGACGGCGGGGCGAGCGGCCGCGGCGCACCGTGCGCCAGATCCCCGCCACGAGGGCGAGGGCCAGGAGCACCGCCACGACCACGGTGCCCACCGACTCCCAGTCGGCGCGCACGCGCACGACGAACTCCTGCGGCTCCGCGACGCGGACCTGGGGCTGCGCCGCGCTGACCAGCTCGACCTCCACCGTGACGTTCCCGCTCCCGAACCCCTCGACCGGCACCCCCACGCTCGCCTCGGTCGGCACCAGGTCCCCGTCGGCGTCCCGGGTGGCGGCCGGGATCGTCACGGTCCGGCGCTCCGGTGCGCGCAGCCGCGGGTCGTCCGGCCGCAGGACGACCTCGACCGTCGCGTCCTGCTCCAGGGTGCTGCGCACCCGGACGGGGAGGTCCTCCTGCTCGGCCACGAAGAGGAACGGAGCACGCGTCTCCACCGAGAGGGTGCCCCGGACGGCGGCGGACCGCTGCTCGGCGTGCTGGACGGCGAGCACGCGCGACGGCTGCGCGGCGCGGAACGCGACGGCGGTCGGGGTGACGAAGCCGGGCTCGAGCGGGCGCGTGATCGTCGCCGGGTCGGCGGCGACCGTCGCGAACGCGGCGAGATCCGTGCGCGACCGGTCGAGGGCACGGAGCTGGGCGACGGTGATCTCCCCCTCGCCGGGGACGTCGTCCGGCAGCGTCGTGCGCTCGACGGCGGGCGGCGCGGACGCCAGGAGATCGTCCACCGGGGCCAGGTCGACCCAGGGAGCCGCGCGGAGGGCGTCGAGCCGCGCCGTGAAGAGCGTCGGCTCGGCCTCCCAGCTCCGGGGCAGGGCGACGACGACGTGGCGCTGCTCCGCAGGGCGCTCGCGGGCGATCACGGCCGTCTCGGCGAGGATCCGCTGCGTCGCCGTGACGCCCGAGCCGTCGCCGGCCGACAGGAGTGCGGTCAGCACCGCGTCGGCGACGAGTGCCTTCACGGGCCCGGCAGCGGTCGCGACCTCGGCGACGCCGGACGGCGTGTAGGTCAGCGACTCGTCCGGGACGAGCCCGCCGGGGCCGACGACGGTCGCGGTCGCACCCGACGCCGCGGCGAGCGTCGTCGTGGACAGGTCGGGGACGGCGTCGCCCGGCCAGGCGAGGTCCGTCCGCCACGACGCCGTCGGGTCGGCGGCGGCGTCCGTGCCGGAGGTCTCGTCCGTGGCGGCCGCGTCGTCGTCCGTCGCGTCGCCGTCGGTCGCGTCGTCGGTCGACAGGTCCTCGGTCGTCGGTTCGGGAACGGCCGGGAGCGGGGTCCCCTCCGGCAGCGCGAGACCGGCGTGCGCGAACGCCGCGACGTCCGGGTCGTAGGCGCGCAGCGCGAACGCCGACCGGCCGGCGGCGGCGGCGGCGCTCACGGCGTCGGCCCAGGCGTTCACGGCCGGGTCACCGGCCCCCGCCGCCGCGGCGAGCAGGGCCGGGTCGGCGACCCACGCGACCTCCGGAGCGTCACCGGTCGCTGCGAGCAGGCGCCCGAGGCGACCGTCCGTCGCCACCGCGGCCGAGAGCGCGTCGTCGTACGCCTGGGGGTCGGGGTCCACCGGCGGGCCGGTCATGGCGGCGACCACGCTCAGGCGCAGCGGGGTCACCTCGCCCGACGGCTCCCACAGGACGAAGGTGCGTTGGACGGCCTGGCGTGCGCCGCCGTCGGACACCGTGAGGGAGATGCCGCGCGGGCCCCAGTCGCTGCCCGCGTGCAGGTCGAGCTCCGCGACCGGGACGGTGAGCGTCGTCTCCACCGTCGCGCCCGGCGCGAGGGCCCCGAGGTCCTCGCTGGTGACGCGGACCCCGACGCGACCGTCGAGCCCGATCGTCGTCCAGCTCTCGAGCGCCGACCGGGTGCTCAGCACCCGCCGGTCGATGCCGAGCGCCACCACGGGCGACCCGAGCGTCTCCGCGGTCCCGTTGGTCACGCGCGCGGTCACGGTGAGCGTGTCGTCCGGGCCGAGCACGGTCGGCTGGAGCGACGAGACCTCGAGCGTCACCGCGTCCTCGGTCTCGGCCGCCGTGCTCGTCGAGGTGCTCGTCGAGGTGCGCGTCGTCGTGCTCGCCGTCACGCCCGACGCCGCGCCGGCACCGCCGAGGACGACGCCGACGGTCAGCACCAGCAGGGCGACCAGGGCGACGAGGAGGTGAGCGGACCTGCCGAGGAGCGGAGCCGACGCGGCGCCGCCGGGGCGCGCGCCGCTGCTGGGGGAGGGCGTCATGAGTGGTCGGTCGAGCTCCGTGGGGCGGGCGGTGCCGGGCCGCCGCGGCCGTCGTGCGGACGGCCGGGCGAGCGGACGATCGTCCGGGTCACCCTACTCTCGACCACCCCGTGGAACCGCGCCGGCCTGCCCTCGAGGACGCTCTGCGCGACGGCGGCGATCCGGCGCTCGTTGGGGTAGGCGAGCCGGTCGGGCAGGTCCGCCACGGGGATCCACGCGACGTCCTCGGCCTCGCCGTCCGGGTCGCCCTCGACCGTGAGGTAGCCGCCCGTCGCACGCAGGAGGAAGTGGTGGACGACCTTGTGCACGCGGCGGTCGTCGCCCGTGAACCAGTAGTCGATGACGCCCAGCGGCTCCTGCACCGCCCCCTGGATGCCCGTCTCCTCCGCGATCTCCCGGACCGCAGCCTGCTCCGGCGTCTCGTCGCCCTCGAGGTGGCCCTTGGGCAGGCACCACTCGAGGCGCCCTCCCCGGTTGCGCCGCGCGATGATCGCCGCGCAGAGGTCGCCGCCCGCGACCGTGACGACGAGCCCGCCGGCCGAGACCTCGTCGACCACGGGCAGCGGCGGCGGCACGGGAGCCGGGCGCGAGCGCGGGTCGATGCGCAGCGCGTGCCCGCCGGGCGGGGCGGGGACCGGGAGGGGCTGCCCGCGACCGTTGTCACGCCCGCCCGCCGGATCCCTCCGGGGCTCGTCGGCGTGCGCAGGGGTGGACATGTCCCAACTTTACCGAGTGGACGTCGGCTCCCCGGGACCGGCTCCCCGGTGCGGGCGTCGCATCTGGCAGGCTTGGGTGTCGTGCCCCAGCCTTCTTCGCCCCAGCCGTCGCCCCCGCCGACGTCGCAGTCGCTCGAGCTCCAGCGCCGCGCCCTCGCCGTGCTCACCGAGATGGCACCCGCGGCGATCGAGCTCGGTGAGGGGTTCCGCGCCGCCGGTCACGAGCTCGCGCTCGTGGGCGGGCCCGTCCGCGACGCGTTCCTCGGGCGGGCGAGCAACGACCTCGACTTCGCCACGTCCGCGTCGCCCGACGAGACCGAGGCGATCCTCGCGCGCTGGGGCGACGCCCACTGGGACATCGGCAAGGAGTTCGGCACGATCGGGGCGAAGCGCTTCGGTCGCGGGGGGCCCGGGGACGACCTCGTCGTCGAGGTGACGACGTACCGGACCGACGAGTACGACCCGACGTCGCGCAAGCCCGTCGTCGCGTTCGGCGACACGCTCGAGGGCGACCTGTCGCGCCGGGACTTCACCGTCAACGCGATGGCGGTGCGCGTCCCGGAGATGACGTTCGTCGACCCGTTCGACGGCCTCGACGACCTCGCGCGCCGCGTGCTGCGCACGCCGATCGCCCCCGAGCGCTCGTTCGACGACGACCCGCTGCGCATGATGCGCGCCGCGCGGTTCGCGGCCCAGCTCGGGTTCGACGTCGACGGCGGGACGCTCGCCGCGCTCGTCCTCATGACCGAGCGCATCGAGATCGTGTCCGCCGAGCGCGTGCGGGACGAGCTGTCGAAGCTGCTGTGCGCGGCGTCCCCGCGTCGCGGGCTCGAGGTGCTCGTCGACACGGGCCTCGCGGACCACGTGCTGCCCGAGCTCCCCGCGCTCAAGCTCGAGATCGACGAGCACCACCGGCACAAGGACGTCTACGAGCACTCCCTCACGGTCCTCGACCAGGCGATCGCCCAGGAGACCGGGCCCGACGGCGCGGTCCCGGCCCCCGACCTCGTGCTCCGCCTGGCCGCGCTGCTGCACGACGTCGGCAAGCCGCCGACCAGGCGATTCGAGTCGGGGGGCGGCGTGAGCTTCCACCACCACGAGGTCGTGGGCGCCAAGATGGTCGCCAAGCGCCTCAAGGCGCTGCGGTACGACAAGCAGGTCGTCAAGGACGTCGCGCGCCTCGTCGAGCTGCACCTGCGGTTCCACGGCTACGGCGACGGCGCGTGGACCGACTCCGCGGTCCGCCGGTACGTGACCGACGCCGGCCCGCTGCTCGAGCGGCTGCACCGCCTCACGCGCGCCGACTGCACGACGCGGAACCGGCGCAAGGCGCAGCGCCTGCGCGAGTCGTACGACGACCTCGAGCGCCGCATCGCCGACCTCCAGGAGAAGGAGGAGCTCGACGCCGTCCGCCCGGACCTCGACGGCCAGCAGATCATGGCGATCCTCGGGATCCGGCCGGGACCGGTGGTGGGGAAGGCGTACAAGCACCTGCTCGAGCTGCGCCTGGACCGCGGCCCCGTCGACGAGGAGACGGCGCGCGCGGACCTCCTGGCCTGGTGGGCGGAGCAGCCGGAGTCGTCGGCTTCCTGAGCGGGATGCTCCCCGCGTCGGTCCGGTCGAGACCTCCGGGGCGGTCGTGCCGGGTCTACCCTCCGCGCCGCTCGTTCCTCGCGCCGCTCACGCCAGACCCGCCACGACCCACCACGACCCGGCACGACCGCCCCTCCGGCCTCGCCCTCAGCGGTCGCGTCGCCTCCGGGCGGGCGCGCGACGCGGCGAGGGCTCAGACGTCGTCGGTGGCCAGTGCGGCCTCGACCTTGACGTCCTCGACCGGCGCGTCCTGCGTCCGGTCCTGCGCGGGGCCCTGGCCCGGGCCGTGCTCCTGCGGCGCGGGGCGGCGCAAGAGGAACGACAGGCCCACCGCGACGAGCATGACGGCGGTGCCCCAGACGAACGCGTCACCGACGCCCTCGGCCAGGGCGGCCTGCGGCGACGCGCCCGCCTCGCCGTAGGCGATGGACCGGGTCGTCATGACGGCGACGAACATGGCCGTTCCGGCGGCGCCCGCGAGCTGCTGCACGGTGCCGATCGAGGCCGACCCGTGCGAGTACTGGTGCGGCTCGAGCGCCGAGAGCGCGGAGGTGAACAGCGGCGTGAACATGAACGCGAGGCCCAGGCTCAGCGTGACGTGGAGCGCCAGGACGAACCACGGCGACGAGTCCGCGTGGATCGTCGTGAACGCCGCGAGGGCGACGGCGACGACGCTCACGCCGGGGATGACGAGCGGGCGCGGGCCCACGCGGTCGTAGAGCCGTCCGACGGTCGGGCCGAGCAGACCCATGAGGAGCCCGCCGGGGAGCACGATGAGACCGGTCGCGAGCGGCTCGAGACCCATCGCGTCCTGGAGGAACAGCGGCAGGAGGATGAGGGAGCCGAACATGGCGACCATGCCGACCGCCATGATGCCGAGCGGCACGCTGAAGCCACGGTGCGTGAACACGCGGAGGTCGAGCAGCGCGCGGTCCTCGCGCTGGAGGACGAGCTGGCGCCACACGAACACGCCGAGCGCGAGGGCACCGAACGCGATGGGCACGGCCGGCGGGACGACGGGCGTGTGGCGCGCCGCCTCGCCGATGCTGGAGAGCCCGTAGACCAGGCCGCCGAACGCGAACGCCGCGAGGACCAGGGAGACCGGGTCGAGGCGCGAGTGCGTACGGTCGGCGACGTCCCGGATGTACAGGAAGCCGAGGACGAGCGCGACGAGCGCGATCGGGAGCACGATCCCGAACACCCACCGCCAGCTCAGCGAGTTGAGGATGAGGCCCGAGAGCGACGGGCCGAGCGCGGGCGCCGCGGCCATGACGATCGAGATGTTCCCCATGACCTTGCCGCGGATCGTCGGCGGGACGAGCGTCATGATCGTCGTCATGAGCAGCGGCATCATGATCGCCGTGCCCGAGGCCTGCACGACGCGGCCGGTGAGCAGCCACGCGAAGCCGGGCGAGACGGCCGCGAGCAGGGTGCCGGCGCTGAACAGCGACATCGCGAGCAGGTAGGCCCCGCGCGTGCCGAGACGCTGGAGCAGGAAGCCCGTCGCCGGGATGACGACCGCCATCGTCAGCATGAACGCCGTCGTGAGCCACTGGCCCGTGCTGGCCGTGATGCCGAGGTCCGCCATGAGCGGCGCGAGCGCCACGCTCATGGTGGTCTCGTTGAGGATCACGACGAACGCGGAGCCCAGCAGCAGCGCGATGACGAGGAAGTCCGCCCGGGGGAGCCGGTCGACGGGTGCCGAGGTGTCGTGGGTGGGGGAGGCTGTCACGGGGTGTCTCCGCTCGCGTCGGTGGCGGCCCGGGCTCAGGTTCGGACCCGGTCAGGGCAGGGCGGGCTGCGTGGGGGCAGCACGGGAGTCGCGTGCGGTGCACGCGACGACGGTGTCGGTTCTCGGTCGGCGGGCCACGGGGAGGGTGGGCGACCCGGGACGATCGGCGCGGCCTCGCCACATCGATCCGTACCCTGTACGACCATCCACCATCCTGCGTTATTCCCGCCCGACGTGACGACCTCTTTTCGCTCGCGGACTCATCGGCGCTGCCGACAGCAGAACGCCCGTGGTCGCGACGGGGAGGGGCTGGGAGGAGCGACGAGAAGAGGACCGCGGCTGACCGCTACCCCGTCTAGCGTCGAGGACGGACCCAACCCCAGACACCGGAGGCCCTGATGGAGTTCCGACCGTTCACGATCGACGTCCCCCAGGCCGAGCTCGACGACCTGCACGAGCGGCTCTCCCGCACCCGTTGGCCCGCCGAGCTCCAGGAGCACGGCTGGGAGCGCGGCACCGAGATGGCGACCATGCGCCGCCTCGTCGCGCACTGGCTCGACGGCTACGACTGGCGCGCGCAGGAGGAACGCCTCAACCGCTTCCACCACGTCGTGGCCGCGATCGACGGCCGCGACCTCCACGCGATCCACGAGCGTGCGGTGCGCCCGGACGCTCCGGCGATCCTGCTGCTGCACGGCTGGGCAGACTCGTTCTACCGGTTCGCGCACGTCGTCGACCGCTTCACGGGCCGCGATCCCGCGGTCGGCCCGGGTGAGCCGGTGTTCGACGTCGTCGTCCCGTCCCTGCCGGGCTTCGACTTCTCGGAGCAGCCCGAGGCCGGGTCGGTGAGCGGCGCCCAGAGCGCCGAGGTCGTCGCGAGCCTCATGGAGGGCCTCGGCTACGACCGCTACCTCGTGCACGGCGGCGACTGGGGAGGTGTCGTCGCGCAGGAGGTGGCGCGCGCCCACCCCGACCGCGTCGTCGGCCTCCACCTCACCGACGTCCCGTTCCCCAACCTGTTCCTCGTCGACCGCGGTACGGCGAGCGAGGGGGAGCGCGCGATGTTCGCCGCCGTCGACGCGTGGGGCGAGACGCACGGCGGGTACGTCGGGATCCAGTCGTCGCGCCCGCTCACCCTGTCCTACGGCCTGAGCGACTCTCCCGTGGGCCTCGCGGCGTGGCTCGTCGACCACTTCGGCTACCTCTCCGACACCCTGCCGTCGGACGACGACCTGCTCACCAACGTGATGCTCTACTGGCTCGGCAACTCGATCCGCTCGTCGATGCGCCTCTACAACGAGGGGCTCGACGGCGACTGGGGCGGTGAGGCAGGGGGCGACGCCGCATGGTCGGACGGGGAGGCCGTCGACGCCGCATGGTCGGGCGGGGAGGGTGCCGACGCCGGCTGGTCAGTCCGCATCGACGTGCCGACCGCGCTCGCCGTCTTCCCGCGCGACATCTCCCAGCCGCCGCGCGAGTACGCGGAGCGGTTCTTCGACGTCCGGCGGTTCACGACGATGCCGCGCGGCGGGCACTTCGCCGCGCTCGAGGAACCGCAGCTCGTCGTCGACGACCTCCGGGCCTTCGCCACCGAGCTCGGCTGAGCCCCGTCGGGCGGTCGTGCCCCGTCAGGCACCGGGTCGCGCGGCCGGGACACCGTCGCCGGCGGCCGAGCCCTCGCCGGGTGTGGTGGCCTCGGAGGCCGGCCGTGCGCCGTCGTGCCCGACGGCGTCGCCCACCCCGGCCGGGGTCCGTGCCCCGCGTGTCCACATCACGAGGGCGGCGAGCGCGTAGGCGACCGCGAGGGCGACGAACACGCCGCGCGACCAGCCCGTGTCGGGGAGCGTGAACGCCGCCAGGGCGGCCGCGCCGACGAATGCCGCGTTGTACAGGACGTCGTAGAACGCGAACGCGCGGCCGCGGAACTCGTCGTCGGTGTCGCGTTGGACGATCGTGTCCACGGCGATCTTGGTGCCCTGCGCGGCCAGCCCGAGCAGCGCGGCACCCGTGTACACCACCGCGCGCGACGGCGTCGTCACGAGCAGGAGCTGGCTCGCCGCGGCGAGCAGCAGCATGATCGCGATCCACACCTGCGGCCCCGTGTAGCGCGAGAGCGTCGGCGTGAGCACCATCGCGCCCGCGCCGCCCAGGCCCGTCAGGCCGACGACGATCGCGAAGGTCGCCATGCCCGCCGTCTGGCTCCCCGCGTCGAGGAGGTTCCGGGCGATGAGGATCGAGGCGATGAAGACCACGCCGTAGAGGAAGCGGTGGGTGGCCATCGCGAGCAGCGCCTGGCCCGGGGTGCGGCGTGCGACGAGGTACCGGGCGCCGTCGGCCAGACCGCGCGCGACCTTGACGATCTCCGACCGGATGGCCGACTCGGCGGGGCGCTCCGGGCCGAGCTGCGTCCGGCCGAGGCGCAGCGCGAGCAGCGCCGCGATCCCGAAGACGAGCGCCGCGCACACGAGGGCGGACGAGTCCTTGACCCGGCCCGGCTCGAACGCGAGCCCCAGGACGAACCCGATCCCGCCCCCGACGAACGCCGCGCCGGCGCCCAGCGTGGGCGTCAAGGAGTTCGCGGTGAGCAGCAGCGGGCCGTCGACGACGCGCGGCAGCCCCGCGGACAGGCCCGCGAGGAGGAAGCGGTTCACCGAGAGCGCCGCGAGACCGAGCGCGTAGATCCATCCGCTCACACCGCCCGAGAGCATGAGCGCCGCCATACCCAACGTGATGACCACGCGCACCGCGTTGCCCCACGCGAGCACCTGCCGGCGCTGCCAGCGGTCGAGGAACACCCCCGCGAACGGCCCCACGATCGTGAACGGCGCCAGCATCACCGCGAACGCGCCCGCGATCGCCGCCGCGGTGCCCTGCGACTCGGGCGAGAAGAACAGCAGCGACGCCAGGCCGACCTGGAACATGCCGTCCCCGGCCTGCGAGACGAGGCGGACGGCGAACAGCCTGCGGAACCCGCGCAGCCGCAGCAGCGCTCGCAGCTCGGCGACGACACTCACCCCCCAACCCTAGGCGGTCGCCACGACCCGACGGGCCGATGTCGGCCGACCCGGAGCCAGACGTGCCGTTCTCGCATCCTGGGAACCCCCTGGGCAAAAATGATTAGGAAGGTTACCTTTGCGTTTTCGTCACGACCCGCCGCAGTGGCCGGGCCCGGAGAAGCAGCGAGGCATTCTCGAATGACACGAACCCCTAGGACGGCAGCCGCAGGGCTCGCCTTCGCAGCGACGGCGGCGCTCGTCGCCGGCACGGTCGGGGCGGCGCACGCCGCACCCGCGACGGCCGGCGGAGACGGCGCCAACGGCTACAAGACCGTCGGCTACTACCCCGCGTGGGACGCCGGCAACGAGGACGGCTACCAGGTCGCCGACCTCCAGACCACCGGGGCGGCGTCCGACCTGACGCACCTCAACTACGCGTTCGGCAACGTCACGACCGATCTGGTCTGCGACATCACCGACCGGGAGGACCCCGTCGACGGCGGGCTCCAGGGCGACCCCCTCAACGACTACGTGCAGCTCAAGCCGGCCGGGCAGGCCGTCGACGGCGTCGCGGACACCGCCGACCAGGCGCTCGCGGGCAACTTCAACCAGCTCAAGAAGCTCAAGGAGGCAAACCCGGGCCTGAAGGTCCTCATCTCGCTCGGCGGGTGGACCTGGTCGGACAACTTCTCCGACGCGGTCTCGACGCCGGAGAACCGCGAGCGGCTCGTCGAGTCCTGCCTCGACGTGTACTTCCGCGGGAACCTGCCCGTCGTCCAGGACGCGGAGAACGGCACCAAGGGTGGCGACGGCGTCGCTGCCGGCCTCTTCGACGGCGTCGACCTCGACTGGGAGTGGCCCGGCGCGACCGGCGAGCACCCCACGCCGCGACCCGAGGAGGACGCGGAGAACTTCGTCCAGTTCGCGCAGCTCCTGCGTGCCGAGCTCGACGAGCTCGGCACCGAGACCGGCGAGGACTACCAGATCACCGGGTTCGCCCCCGCCGGGTGGGCCCCGCGCACCTACGGTGGCTGGCTCGACCCGCGCTTCGTCGAGGCGCTCGACTTCATCAACGTCCAGGGCTACGACTACCACGGCGACTGGAACACCACCCGTACCGGCCACCAGGGCAACCTGCACGTCTACGAGGACCCGACGACGGGCGAGCCCGCCAACTGGGGCCTCGCCGCCGACGGTGTCCTCGGCGCGTACCACGCCGCCGGATGGCCCAAGGAGAAGCTCGTGCTCGGCATGGCCGCGTACGGCTACGGCTGGAAGAACGTCACCGACCCGACGCCCGGCGCCGCGGCCGACGGCGCCCTCCCGTTCACGTACTACTCCGACATCAAGGCCAAGGGCCTCCCGGAGTACTACGACGCGGTCGCCGGGCAGGGCTACTTCTACGGCGACGGCGAGTGGTGGACCGCGGACACCCCGCGCTCCGTGACGGCCAAGGCCGAGTACCTCGCCACCAACGGCTACGGCGGCGGGTACTTCTGGGACCTCGCCGGTGACGACGACAACGAGCTCCTCGGGACCCTCCGGGGCACGTTCGAGACCGCCACGCCCGGCCCGCTCGTGCCCGCCGACGCGGCAGCCCCCTGGTACGCGTCCGGCGTGTACACGAAGGGGGACGTCGTCTACCACGACGGCGTCGAGTACCGCGCCGCCTGGTGGACCCGGAACCAGGAGCCCGGCCAGCCGAACGGCCCCTGGCGCGCCATCGGCGGTGCCGGCACCGCCCCGGCGGGAGAGGCACCCGCCTGCGGCGACGCCTGGGACGCCGGCCGCACCTACACCGCCGGCGACGTCGTCACCCGCGCGGGCGTGAACTACACCGCGCAGTGGTGGACCACCGGGTCACAGCCCGGCACCGACGTGCACGGCGCCTGGGACGCGGGCAGCCCCTGCGCCTGACGCGCGGCACGACGAGCACACGAGCGAGGCCCCTGCCGAAACATCGGCAGGGGCCTCGCCCGTCGTCACCCAGCGCCGAACGCGCCGGGCTTCACACCTCCGTCGCGCTCCGGATCAGCGCTCGACTCTGCTGGTCGCGCTGGTCCTGCGCTCCGCTACGGCCGAGGGCCCGGCGAAAAGCGTGCCGGGCCCTCAACCTTCGCTGCACTCCGGATCAGCGCTCGACCCTTTCGGTCGCGCTGACCTTGCGCTCCGTTCCGGGCGAGTGCCTCGTACCTCGGCCCTCACCCTGCACTGCAGTCCAGGTCAGCGCTCGACTCTTTCGGTCGCGCTGGTCCTGCGCTCCGCTACGGCCGAGAGCCCGGCGAAAAGCGTGCCGGGCTCCCAACCTTCGCTGCACTCCGGATCAGCGCTCGACCTCACCGGCGATGAAGGCCTCCAGCTGCGCACGGCCCTTCGTGTCCTCCATCTGGACCGGCGGGGACTTCATGAAGTAGGTCGAGGCCGAGAGGATCGGGCCGCCGACGCCGCGGTCCTTGGCGATCTTCGCGGCGCGCACGGCGTCGATGATGATGCCGGCAGAGTTGGGGGAGTCCCAGACCTCGAGCTTGTACTCCAGGTTCAGCGGGACCTCGCCGAACGCGCGGCCCTCGAGGCGCACGTACGCCCACTTGCGGTCGTCGAGCCACGCGACGTAGTCCGACGGGCCGATGTGGACGTTGCGGTCCTCCTTCTTGCCACCGAGCGGGCCCTCGAGGTTCGAGGTCACGGCCTGCGTCTTGGAGATCTTCTTGGACTCCAGGCGCTCGCGCTCGAGCATGTTCTTGAAGTCCATGTTGCCGCCGACGTTGAGCTGGTACGTGCGGTCCAGCACGACGCCGCGGTCCTCGAAGAGCTTGGCGAGCACGCGGTGCGTGATCGTCGCGCCGACCTGCGACTTGATGTCGTCGCCGACGATCGGGACGCCGGCCTCCTCGAACTTCGCGGCCCACTCCGGGTCGGACGCGATGAAGACGGGCAGCGCGTTGACGAACGCGACGCCCGCGTCGATCGCGGCCTGCGCGTAGAACTTCGCGGCCTGCTCCGAGCCGACGGGGAGGTAGCAGACGAGCACGTCGACCTGGGCCTCGCGCAGCGCGGCGACGACGTCGACCGGCTCCGCGTCCGACTCCTCGATCGTCTGCGCGTAGTACTTGCCGATGCCGTCGAGGGTCGGGCCGCGCTGGACGGTCACGCCGAGCGGCGGGACGTCCGCGATCTTGATCGTGTTGTTCTCCGAGGCGTTGATGGCCTCCGAGAGGTCGAAGCCGACCTTCTTCGCGTCGACGTCGAACGCCGCCACGAAGTCCAGGCTCGACACGTGGTAGTCGCCGAACTGCACGTGCATGAGGCCCGGGACGGTGGTGCTCGGGTCGGCGTCACGGTAGAAGTGCACGCCCTGGACGAGGGACGATGCGCAGTTGCCTACGCCGACGATGGCGACGCGGATGGAGGTCATCCTCGCTCCTTGGTGTTCGTTGTTCCAGGGTCCTCGGGACGCCTCGCGCCGTCGGGCTCCTGCTCGGAAGGTTCCGCAGGATGCGGGGTGCTGCTGGTCCGCGCACGGGTGGTGCTCCGGGAGTGCCCGGAGCTCCGGTCGCGTTCGGTGGTGATGAGACCGTCGAGCCAGCGCACCTCGCGCTCGACCTGCTCGAGTCCGTGACGTTGCAGCTCGAGCGTGTACTCGTCGAGCCGCTCGCGGGTGCGAGCCGCGGACTCCCTGACCGCCTCCAGCCTCTCCGTGAGCCGGGTGCGCCGGCCCTCGAGGATGCGGATGCGGGTCTCGGCGTCGGTCTGCGCGAAGAACGCGAACCGGACGTCGAAGCTCTCGTCCTCCCACGCGGCCGGCCCCGACGAGGCCAGCACGCTCTGGAGGTGCTCCTTGCCCTCGGCCGTCAGCTCGTAGACGATCCGCGCGCGCTTGCCCGAGAGGGCGGGCGCGAGCGTCGACTGCGCCGCGGACTGCTCCGTGCCGGTGATGAGCCCGCGGGCCACCAGCGACTTGAGGGCGGGGTACAGCGAGCCGTAGGACAGCACGCGGAAGGAGCCGAGCATGATGTTGAGCCGCTTGCGCAGCTCGTACCCGTGCAGGGGCGACTCCTTGAGGAGGCCGAGGATCGCGGTCTCGAGCACGGGCGTCTTGCTGCGCACGATCCCACCTCCTGACGCTCGCTCGGCGTGCCCCGGCGGGACCGCTGTGAGACTCGATGTATCGAGTCGATACATCGACAGGTTAGGTCGTCTCGATGCGTCGTGCAATCTTCGGGGAGTGTCGCGCATCGCGCCACAGATGTGAAGGACCCGCGGAGGCGGCGGGACGCCGCGGCGAATCAATGGCGCACGATCGCGCTGTCAGTGCTGCAGGCCCTTGTCCCGACAGGGCGACGCCCTATTGTTCAGGGTGGTCCGGCGTGTGCCGACCCCGTGCCCGACGACGTCCCGCGCCCGAGGCGGGGACGCGCCGTCGGGCAGGTGGTCCGCTCGCGGCGGGCCGCGAGCAGGTCCGCGGACGACGTGGAACCAGCTTCCCGTTGCCCCCCAGAGGAAGGTAGACCGTGGCGCGATCCACGAGGACGAACGGACGGACGACCCCCCGCGGGCGCCGTCGGTTCTTCAACTACCCGCGCTCGCACGTCAAGAGCTTCCGCCGCTGGCTGCCGTCGTGGCGCGTCGTCGTCGGGACCATGCTGACCGGCGTCGCGCTCGTCGCGGGCGTGCTCGTCGCCGCGTGGTACACGACCGAGGTCCCGAGCACGCTGCCCGGTGTGAACAAGCAGACCTCGACGGTCTACTGGGGCGACGGCACGACGGAGATGGGGACGTTCGCCTCCGAGGACCGCACCCTCGTCGACTACGCGACGCTGCCGGCGTACGTCGGGGACGCCGTCGTCGCCTCGGAGGACCGCACCTTCTGGACGAACTCCGGCGTCGACGTCAAGGGGATTGGGCGCGCCCTGCTCAACAACCTCCAGGGCGGCGACCGCCAGGGGGCCTCGACGCTCACGCAGCAGTACGTGGAGCGCTACTACACGGACACGGTCACCGACTACGTCGGGAAGGCCCGCGAGGTGATCCTCGCGCTGAAGATCACCCAGGGGCAGAAGAAGGAAGTCATCCTCGGCAACTACCTCAACACCATCTACTTCGGCCGCGGCGCCAACGGCATCCAGGCCGCCGCGCAGAAGTACTACGGGGTGAACGCCGCCGACCTCACCGTCTCGCAGTCCGCCATGATCGCGGGCATCATCCCGAACCCGACGTACTGGGACCCGGCCAACGACCTGGCTCAGGCGACGCACCGGTGGGAGCGCACGCTCGACAACATGCTCGCGGACGGGCACATCGACAAGGCGCAGTACGACGAGGCGGTCGCGGCGGGCTTCCCGATGCCGGTCGAGTACGTGAAGTCGGACAAGCTCGCCGGCCCGACCGGTTACCTCCTCACGGAGGCGCGCGACGAGCTCGCGAAGCTCGGGATCGACGAGGAGGACCTCCTTACCGGCGGCTACCAGGTGACGACGACGGTCGACCCGGCGATGCAGAAGGCCGCGGAGGACACGATCGCCTCCCTTCCGCAGGAGTCCCGCGGGGACGACAACCCGGTCTCGCCCAACCTGCGTGCCGCGCTCGTGTCGATCGATCCCAACGACGGCTCGATCCGAGCCCTCTACGGGGGTGCCGACTACCTGAGCAAGCCGTTCAACGACGCGACCCAGGGTGCTGCCCAGGGTGGCTCGACCTTCAAGCCGTTCACGCTCATCGCGGCGCTCGAGAACGACCACACGCTCGACGAGCGCTACGACGGCAACTCTCCGATGACGTTCGAGGGTGCGAACGACGGCGGCGACTGGAAGGTCCGCAACTTCAGCGACCACAGCTGGGGCAACATCGACCTGGTCGAGGCGACCGCCCAGTCGGTGAACACCGTGTACGCCGAGCTCAACATCGAGACAGGTCCGGACAAGACGGCAGACGTCGCGACCCGGCTCGGCATCGAGGAAGGCAAGGTCGCCCCGAACGCGTCCAACGTGCTCGGTACCGCGACGGTGACGCCGCTCGAGCTCACCAACGCGTACGCGACCATCGCGGCCGGCGGCCAGAGGGCGACCCCGCACATCATCGCGAAGGTCGTCGACTCGCGCGGGAACCTCAAGTACGAAGCGCCCGGTGCGGAGGACCGCACGCCGGAGTTCAGCACGGAGACGATGGCGGCCACGCAGTACGCGCTGTCCCAGGTCGTCGAGCAGGGCTCGGGTGAACCCGCCCAGGCGATCGGCCGGCCTGCCGCCGGCAAGACCGGCACGTCGAACGAGAACAAGTCCGCGTGGTTCGCCGGCTTCACGCCGGGTCTCGCGACGGTCGTCGGTCTCTACCAGACCGGGCCGGAGAACGAGCAGGAGCAGATCACGCCGTTCGGCAAGTGGGCGGACATGCGCAACCCCGAGATCACGGGTGGTTCCTGGCCGGTCGAGGCGTGGACGTCGTACATGCAGGCGGCGACCGCCAACCTGCCGGTCGGCGAGTTCCTGCAGTACACGCCGCCCAAGCCGAAGCCGACCGAGACTCCCACCGAGACGCCGACGGAGGAGCCCACCGAGGAGACGCCGACCGAGGAACCGGAGGAGCCGCAGCAGCCGGAGAACGTCACGGTGCCCGGCGTCGTCGGCATGGAGAGCCGCGCCGCGCGCGCCCAGCTCGAAGCGGCCGGCCTGAAGGTGCGGATCACCGAGGAGTTCTCCGACCAGCAGCCACGCGGATTCGTCATCAGCCAGTCGTCGATGAGCGAGGTCCCACCGGGATCGACCATCGCGCTCGTCGTCTCGAAGGGAACCGACCCGGGCCAGCAGCCGACGGAGGAGCCCACCGAGGAGCCGACCGAGACGCCCGACCCCGGCGACGGTGGCGGCGGGGGCCCCGGTGGCGGCGGTGGTGGAGGGACGAACCCCGGCCAGGGCGGCTGACGCCCGGCTGTTCCGCAGATTTCCAGGGGCCCGCGCCGAGCGGGTACCCTGGGGAGCTGCCGTCGGCTCGTCGGGCGGCAGCAGCACGAATGCATGAACCCTCCTGTCACGGAGAGACCGTGACCGCGAAGACCAGAGGAGGTGGGTTATCCGCATGCGTCAGTACGAACTGATGATCATCCTCGACCCCGAGATCGAGGAGCGCACCGTCGCCCCGTCGCTCGACAAGTACCTGTCGGTCATCAAGACCGACGGCGGCTCCGTCGACAAGGTGGACATCTGGGGTCGTCGCCGCCTGGCGTACGACATCAAGAAGAAGTCCGAGGGCATCTACGCGGTCGTCGACTTCACGTCGACCTCCGACACCGCCAAGGAGCTGGACCGTCAGCTCGGCCTCAACGAGGTCGTCCTGCGGACCAAGATCCTGCGCACGGACGCTCGCTGATCCTCCCCGCGTCCCCCGTTCGACCGTCCCGCACCGGGATGCTGCACGCCGTAGCGCGTGTGGGCGCCGCGTGATGGGATGAGCGACGCGAGACCCGTTACGAGCACGAACGCGACGATGCTGACGACACACGAAGGAGCTGGCCATGGCAGGTGACACCGTCATCACGGTGATCGGGAACCTCACGGGAGACCCGGAGCTGCGTTTCACCCCCTCGGGTGCGGCGGTGGCCAACTTCACGGTGGCGTCGACGCCGCGGACCTTCGACCGCCAGTCGAACGAGTGGAAGGACGGGGACACCCTGTTCATGCGCTGCTCGATCTGGCGCGAGGCCGCGGAGAACGTCGCGGAGTCGCTGACGAAGGGCATGCGCGTCATCGTGCAGGGCCGCCTCGTCCAGCGCTCGTACGAGACCCGCGAGGGGGAGAAGCGCACCGTCGTCGAGCTGCAGGTGGACGAGATCGGTCCCTCCCTGCGCTACGCCTCCGCGAAGGTCACCCGGGCCCAGCGCTCGGGTGGCGGTGGCGGCGGCTTCGGCGGCGGTGGCGGCTACGGAGGTGGCGCCAACTCCGGCGGTGCCTCCGGTGGCGGATTCAGCTCCGGCGGCGGTCAGCAGCAGAGCGACGACCCGTGGGCCTCGGCTGGCCCCGCGTCGTCCGGTGGTTCGTTCTCCGACGAGCCCCCGTTCTGATCGCCCGCCACTCCCAGAACACACACCCGTCCCCGCGGGTGCCGCGTCGCTCGTCGGCGCGGACCGCGCGCGGGGATCGCACCTTGTAGAGGAGCAACACCATGGCGAAGCCTGTGGTGCGCAAGCCCAAGAAGAAGTCCAACCCGCTGAAGTCGGCCAAGATCGAGTCGGTCGACTACAAGGACACCGCGCTGCTGCGCAAGTTCATCTCCGACCGCGGCAAGATCCGCGCGCGTCGCGTGACCGGCGTCTCCGTCCAGGAGCAGCGCCAGATCGCCCGTGCGGTGAAGAACGCGCGCGAGATGGCGCTGCTGCCGTACACGTCGACGGCTCGCTGAGCGGGAAGGGAGAGAACTCATGGCCAAGCTGATCCTGACCCACGAGGTCACCGGTCTCGGTGAGCCCGGCGACGTCGTCGAGGTGAAGGACGGGTACGCCCGTAACTTCCTCGTCCCGCGCAAGCTCGCCACGCCGTGGTCCAAGGGCGCCGAGTCGCAGGTGACTGCGATCCGCAAGGCGCGCAAGGCCCGCGAGATCGCGTCGCTCGACGACGCGAAGGCGATCCGCGACTCGCTGCAGTCGAAGCCGGTCGTCGTCGAGGCGAAGGCCGGCGCCGCCGGCCGCCTCTTCGGTGCCGTGACGACGGCGGACATCGCGTCCGCCGTGACCGCCGCGGGCGCGTCGGTCGACAAGCGCAAGATCGAGATCGGCCAGCCGATCAAGGCGACGGGGGACTACACGGTCTCCGTCCGCCTCCACCCGGAGGTCTCCGCGACCCTCGCGGTGAAGGTCGTCGCTGCCTGATCTGCTGCTGAGCAGTCCTCGAAGGCCCGGTCCCTCCTCGGAGGGGCCGGGCCTTCGTGCTGTTCACGCCGTGCCGGTGACCATCCATGCGCTGCCGCGGGCGCGCAGGCCCGTGGTGACGGCGCGTGCGGCCATGAAGACCCCCGCGAAGGCGAGCCACAGCCACGCGAGGCCTGCTGCGCCGTCGGGCGCCCAGTGCCGGACGGCGAGCGCGAACGGCACGTAGACCACGAGCGTGAGCATCCCCGCCCAGGCGAGGAAGCGTCCGTCCCCGGCGCCGATGAGGATGCCGTCGAGGACGAACACCCACCCCGCCATGGGCATGAGCAGCCCGCACACCGCCATGCCGACCGCGACGGCGGCGCGCACGTCCGGGTCGGACGTGAAGAGCAGCGCGAACCACCAGCCGCCCGCGGCCATGACGAGCCCGATCGCCGCGCCCGCCGCGACGCCCCACTGCAGGGTGCGCCGCAGGACGGCTCGGACGCGCGGGACGTCGTCGGCCCCGAGCCCGTGGCCGACGAGCGCCTGCGCGGCGATGGCGAGTGCGTCGAGCGCGAACGCGGCGAGCCCCCAGACGGAGTTCACGACCTGGTAGCCCGCGAGCGTGACCTCGCCGAGCCCGGTCGCGACGAAGACGGTGAGCAGGATCGCGAGGCGCAGCGAGAGGGTGCGGACGAAGAGCGGGGCGCCCGCGCGCGCGTTCGACCAGATGCCGCCGGCGGCGGGGCGCAGGGACGCGCCGTGGCGGCGTGCGCCGCGCACGACCACGACGACGAGCACCGCGCCCATGGTGAGCTGGGCGACGGCCGTGCCGATGCCCGACCCGGCGATCCCCAGACCTGCCCCGTAGACGAGGACGACGTTGAGGACGGCGTTGAACGTCGCGCCTCCCGCGGCGACCCACAGGGGCGTCTTCGTGTCCTGCATGCCGCGCAGCACGCCTGTGGACGCGAGCACGAGGAGCATCCCGGGGAGGCCGAGGGCGGACCAGCGCAGGTAGACGACGGCGTGCTCGGCCACCTCGCCGGTCCCGCCCATCGCTCCGACGGCCCAGGGCGCGGTCGCCCACAGCGCGGCGGCGAGCAGGACGCCGAGCCCGACCGCGAGCCAGAGCCCGTCGACGCCGGACTGGAGCGCCTCGCGCGTGTGCCCGGCGCCGATGCGGCGGGCGACCGCGGCCGTGGTCGCGTAGGCGAGGAAGACGCAGAGCCCGACGAGGGTGACGAGGAGCGTCGAGGCGAGCGAGAGCCCGGCGAGCTGGGCGGTGCCGAGGTGGCCGACGACCGCGCTGTCCACGAGCACGAAGAGGGGCTCTGCGACGAGCGCGCCGAGGGCGGGGACGGCGAGCGCGAGGATCTCGCGGTCGAGCCGGGAGCGGGTGCGGCGACCTGTGGACGACGGCGCGGGGTCGGGTGGCGTCCGGGTGTCGCCGGAGTGGCCGGGCGGTGTCCGGCGTGTCGTCGGCGTGTCGTCGGACTTTCTTTCTTCCACACCCCTGAGGGTAGTGACGAGGCTGGTCAGGGGCCGCTCACGCTGATGTACACAGGGAGATCGTGAGGTTGTCCACACCGTTTTCCACCGGGTGTGCACAGTGTGGGGGAGTGTGTCCACAGGTTCGGGGGTCCCTGTCCACCGGGCGTGCACAGGGCCGTTTGCGGGGTGTGGAACCGCGATCTAGTGTCGCGGGGTCGTGCTTGTCGGAGGCGGGAGGCGCGGCCACCGGGACAGTCGTGTGGGTGGCCCGCTGTAGAACACGTGTACGACGAAGGTTTGTCCCGGTCGCGCGGTCCCTCGGTGGGTCGTGACGGGCTCGGGGGAGCGAGGGGCGCATGTCGATCGAGGAGCTCGAGGAGAGCTACGGGGGACCGGGGCCGTCAGGTTTCGACCGGACGCCACCCCAGGACGTCGCGGCGGAGATGAGCGTGCTCGGCGGCATGCTGCTGTCCAAGGACGCCATCGCCGACGTCATCGAGCAGATCCGTGGCTCCGACTTCTACCGGCCCGCGCACGAGGTCGTCTACGAGTCGATCATCGACCTCTACGGCCGTGGCGAGCCCGCCGACGCCATCACCGTCGTCGCCGAGCTGACCAAGCGCGGCGAGCTCCAGCGCATCGGCGGCGCCCCGTACATCCACGACCTCATGGCCGGCGTCCCGACCGCCGCGAACGCCGGGTACTACGCGCGCATCGTGCGCGAGCGCGCCGTGCTCCGGCGCCTCGTCGAGGCCGGCACGCGCATCGTGCAGCTCGGCTACGCGACCGACGGCGGCGACGTCGACGAGATCGTCAACAACGCCCAGGCCGAGGTCTACGCCGTCACCGAGCGGCGCACGACCGAGGACTACCTCCCGCTCTCGGAGATCCTTGGCCCCACGTTCGACGAGATCGAGGCCGCCCAGGGCCGCGGCGAGGGCATGACCGGCGTCCCGACCGGCTACTCCGACTTCGACCGGCTCACCAACGGCCTGCACCCCGGCCAGATGATCGTCGTCGCGGCGCGTCCGGCCATCGGCAAGGCCCTCGCGCTCGACACGCCGCTCCCCACGCCGTCGGGCTGGACGACGATGGGTGACGTCGCGGTCGGCGACCTGCTCGTCTCCGCGGACGGGACGCCCACGCGGGTCGTCGCGGCGACCGGGGTCATGGTCGACCGCCCGTGCTACGAGGTCGAGCTCGACGACGGCACGGTGATCGTCGCGGACGCGCAGCACCAGTGGGTGACGTCGACCCGCGCCCAGCGGCGCGCGGTGCGCGCCCGCGAGACGCCCGAGTCGTCCGTGCGCACGACCGAGGAGCTCGCCACCACGCTCCGGACCGCGACCGCTGAGCGACGCGCGAACCACTCGATCGCCACCACGGCACCCCTCGACCTTCCCGAGGCCGACCTCCCGATCCATCCCTACGCACTCGGCGTCTGGCTGGGCGACGGCAGCTCCCGACGCGCCGAGCTCACCTCGGCCGACCCTGAGATCGCCATGCGGATCGAAGGCCTCGGGTACGTCGCGCGGCCGGACACGGACGACCTGCTCGCGCTCGGTGTGCCGGGGACCGACCGCATCCCGGCCGCGTACCTGCGCGCGAGCGCGGCCCAGCGCCGTGATCTCCTGGCGGGTCTGCTCGACACCGACGGCACCGTCATGCCGCAGGGCAGCGTCCAGATCAGCCTGACGAACGAGCGCCTCGCGCGCGAGACGCGTGAGCTCGTCCTGTCGCTCGGGTACCGCACGGGGTGGTCCACGAAGACGGTGAAGGGGCGGACCGAGGCGTCGTCGACGGCGTACACGATCACCTTCACGACCGAGGACGACGTGTTCTGGCTGGAGCGCAAGCGCCTCGTCCACAAGGAGCGTCGCCGTCCGGGCACCGCGCGGCTCACGTCACGGTTCGTCGTCGACGTCCGCCGGGTCGAGTCGGTGCCGGTGCGCTGTGTCGAGGTGGACCATCCCTCGCACCTGTACCTGGCAGGACGATCGATGGTGCCCACGCACAACTCGGTTCTCGGCATCAACGTCGCGACCCATGCCGCGGTGCACCACCAGATGTCGTCCGTCATCTTCTCCCTGGAGATGAGCCGTAACGAGATCACCATGCGTCTTCTCGCTGCGGAGGCGCGGGTCCCGCTGACGCGGATGCGGTCCGGGAAGATGGACGAGCAGGACTGGCAGAAGCTCGCGTCGACGATGGGCAAGGTCGCCGAGGCGCCTTTGTTCATCGACGACTCGCCCAACATGTCGCTCATGGAGATCCGAGCGAAGTGCCGGCGCCTCAAGCAACGGCACGACCTCAAGCTCGTCGTGATCGACTACCTCCAGCTCATGAGCTCCGGTAAGCGCGTCGAGTCGCGCCAGCAGGAGGTCTCGGAGTTCTCGCGTGCGCTCAAGCTGCTTGCGAAGGAACTCGAGGTACCCGTCATCGCCATCTCGCAGCTGAACCGTGGTCCTGAGCAGCGCGGCGACAAGAAGCCACAAATGAGTGACCTTCGTGAAAGTGGATCTATCGAACAAGATGCTGACGTTGTGATCCTTTTGCATCGCGAAGATGCATATGAAAAAGAATCACCGCGTGCGGGCGAGGCGGACCTGATTGTCGCCAAGCACAGAAATGGCCCCACAGACACCATCACGGTCGCATTCCAGGGCCATTACCAGCGTTTTGCAGATATGCAGATGTAGGCGTTCGCGTTTTCGCGCTGCTGAACCGGCGTCGGCGCCACACCTGCACGCCTGTTCAATTCGCGTCGTCACGCCCGGCGCCCCGGGAGCGTGAGACTGCGGAGTCACGAGGCCTGGCCTCTGACCATGCGGCTGTCCCCAGGTATAAGCGCTGGTGCCGCTTCGTAGGCTGAGGCGCTCAGGGACACGTTCTGGGGGATGAGGGCTCATGGCAGGCGTCGTCGCGATCTCTACCCAGGTGGAGGCGGCCGTTCGTGCCGCCCTGGCGGAGGTGCTCCCCGCCGACCTGGCGGGCGCGGACCCGGTGGTCCGCAGGTCCGCGCGGGCGGACTTCCAGGTGGACGGTGCGCTCGCCGTCGCATCGAGGGTGGGCCGCCCGCCGCGCGACGTCGCCGCGGACGTCGCCCGCAGTGTCGACCGGCAGGTCGGCGCGTTCCCCGTCGCGGTGTCGGGCCCGGGATTCCTCAACGTCACGGTGCCGGACCAGGCCGTTTGGACCGCGGTGGCAGCGCGCCTCGCGGACGCGCGGCTCGGCGTCGCGGCGTCACGGAGCGGCGAGCGGGTGGTGGCCGACTACTCGGGGCCGAACGTCGCCAAGGAGATGCACGTCGGTCACCTGCGGTCGTCGGTCATCGGTGACGCGCTCGTGCGGGTGCTGGGCCACCTGGGCGCCGAGGTAGTCCGGCAGAACCACGTCGGCGACTGGGGCACGCAGTTCGGGATGCTCATCCAGTACCTCGACGAGCATCCCGAGGCGGCGTGGCAGGGCCAGGGTGTCGGGACGATGTCGGCGCTCGACGCCCTGTACCGGGCGGCCCGCGCGGCGTTCGAGGCCGACCCGGCCTTCGCGGACCGGTCGCGCGCTCGCGTCGTCGCGCTCCAGGCGGGCGACGAGCCCACGGTGGCCGCGTGGCGCGCGCTGGCCGAGGAGTCGGAGGAGGCGTTCGCGCGGGTCTACGACCGCCTGGGCCTCCTGCTGGACGCCGGGGACCTCGACGGCGAGTCCCGCTACAACGCTGCGCTCCCCGGCATCGTGTCCGAGCTGCTCGCCGCGGGCGTCGCCGTCGAGTCCGAGGGTGCCGTCGTCACCTTCACCGACGGAGTGAACGACCCCGACGGCGACCTGGTCCCGCTGATCGTGCGCAAGAAGGACGGCGGCTACGGCTACGCGGCGACGGATCTCGCGACGCTGCGCCTGCGCGTCGAGCACTACCGGGCCGACCGCATCCTCTACGTCGTGGACGCGCGCCAGGCGCTGCACTTCCGGATGGTGTTCGACACCGCCCGGCGTGCCGGCTGGCTCCCCGACGGCGTGTCCGCCGAGCACGTCCCGTTCGGCACGGTCCTCGGCGCGGACGGGAGGCCGTTCAAGACCCGGTCCGGCGCGACCGTCCGCCTCGCCGACCTGCTCGACGACGCGGAGGCGTCCGCCCGTGCCGTGCTCCGGGAGAAGGGCGACGACTTCACCCCGGCGGAGCGGGACGCCGTCGTGCACGCGGCCGCGACGGCGGCGGTCAAGTACGCCGACCTGTCCACCACCCGGACCCGGGACTACGTCTTCGACGTCGACCGGATGGTCGCCTCGTCGGGGAACACGGGCGTGTACCTCCAGTACGCGCACGCGCGCGTGCGGTCCATCCTGCGCAAGGCGGGGGAGCGGGCACAGGACGTCGACGGCGCCGCGCCCGCTCACCCCGCCGAGAAGGACCTGGTCCTGACGCTCGAGGCGTTCGACGCGACCCTGCGCGACGTCGCGGCGACCCTGGAGCCGCACCGGCTCTGCGGGTACCTCTAGATGTACTGACCGGACAGGTTGGTCAATCGGGTGATCGGTGGCTTGTTCCCGCAAGCGGTGTGGGGGCGGTGGTGGTTGTACTCGTGGATCCATGCTGCCAGGGCAGCGCGTCGTTCGGTCTCTGAGGTGTAGGCGCGGGCGTAGCCCCAGCCGTCGGCGAGGGTGCGGTGGAAGCGCTCGATCTTGCCGTTCGTCTGGGGCCGGTAGGGGCGGGTCCGGGTGTGCGTGATCTCGAGTTCGGCGCAGGTCTCGCGCCACAGGTGTGAGCGGTAGGGCGAGCCGTTGTCCGACAAGACTCGTTGCGTGGTGATGCCGCGGGCGGCGAACCAGGTCACGGCCCGGCGCAGGACGTCGGTCGCAGTGACGGCGGTCTCGTCGTCGTGGACCTCGGCATAGGCGACCCGGGAGTGGTCGTCGATCACGGTGTGCACGAACGCGTGCCCCATCTTCGGATGGCTGTAGGCATTCTTGGGCTTGCCGGGCGTTGCCGCCCGGTGGCGTCTGCCCTGGGGCCGGCCTACGAACCGCCACCCGCCGCCGTCGGGGATGTTGCCGAGCTTCTTGACGTCCACGTGCAGCATCGCGCCAGGGTGGTCGTGCTCATAGCGGCGCACCGGCTCACCCGTGGCCCGGTCGACGTGCGAGAGCCGGTTGAGCCGGCACCGGACCAGGACGCGGTGCGCAGTCGAGGGCGCGACCCTGGTCAGCGCGGCCAGCTGGACCGGGCCCAGACGCTTACGCAGCCGCAACGACACGATCCGCCTGGTCGTCGCCCGGTCGGTCTTGGCCGGCATCCGGCGCGGACGCGAAGACCGGTCCGCCATGGACTCCCCGGTCGCGTACCGGTCGGCCCACCGTTTGACCGTCAGCCACGAGCACTGGAACCGGGCCGCGACCTCCGCGATCGGGACGTGCTGGTCGATCACCAGCCGGGCGACCGTGAGCCGGGCGCGCGGCGTCAGAGCGGCATTAGCGTGGGACACGAGGGCCTCCTGTGAGCAGAGCGGATACCTAGGCAGTTCCACTCCACCGCGGGAGGCCCTCGCGCGCTACCAGATCAGATCAACGCGTCGCACTCATTCGACCAACGTCTCCGGTCAGTACATCTAGACGTCGCCACCGCGTTCACCCGGTTCTACGACCTGTGTCCCGTCCTGAAGGCCGAGGGTGCCGCGCGCGGCAACCGCCTCGCGCTGTGCGAGCTCACGAGCCGGACCCTGGCGACGGGCCTCGACCTCCTCGGGATCGCCGCGCCCGAGCGCCTCTGACCGCCCCGGCACGACGACGTCGCGCGCCCCACCGTGCGTCGTCCCGGCGCGTCGACCCACGGGCCGCGCGAGCCTCGCTGCCCGTGCCGCGACCCGTTGACCTGCTCCGGCACCCGGGCTACCCTCTGCGCCCCCATTCGGAAAGTGCGCCCGAAATTTCGGGGATCACGACACGAAGGAGTGCCTGATGGATGCATCGACCACGCCCCACCGGAGCGATCCGCCCCGCCGCCGGGGAGCCGCGCTCGTCGCGGGCGGACTCGTCGGCGGGCTAGCGCTCGCGGCCGGTCTCGCCGCCCCCGCCGCGGCGGAGAGCGTCCCGGCGGCGGCGGAGAGCGTCCCGGCGGCGAGCGTCCCCGCGAAGGCGGCGCCCGCCGTCGGGCCCCACGGCCTGACCGGCGCGCAGCGCGCGACGCTGGAGACGTACCTGGAGGACACCTACACCTCGCTGGTCGCGATGACGGACGAGGAGACCGGCCTGCCCGCGGACAACATCGAGGGGGACCTGGACCCGGCGTCGAGCAGCGCGTACACGTCGCCCACGAACATCGGCGGTTGGCTCTGGTCCACCGTCGTGGCGCGCGACCTGGGCCTGGTGGACGACGCCGAGGCGCGCGACCGCCTCGCGACGACGCTCGACACCGTCGCGTCCCTCGACCGGCACGACGCGAGCGGCATGTTCTACAACTGGTACGACCCCGCGACGGGCGACCGGGTCGAGACGTGGCCGGACGACGGGAACACGGTCCACCAGTTCCTCAGCTCGGTGGACAACGGCTGGCTGGCCGCGGGCCTGCGGGTCGTCGCGGAGGCGGAGCCGAGCCTCGCGGACGAGGCGCGCGCGATCTACGACGACATGCACTTCGGCGCCTTCTACAACCCGGAGGCGCGCCCCGACCTGGGCGTGGGGCTGCTGCGCGGCGGGTTCTGGGACGAGGAGCCGCCCGGCTGCTCGGTCGCGGGCGACTACCTCGGCACGGGGACGGACGTGTTCTACACGTGCCACCACTACGACACGACGGTCTCGGAGACGCGCATCGCGACCTACCTCGGCATCGCCGAGGGCGAGGTCCCGCCGGAGGCGTACTACGCGAGCCACCGGACCTTCCCGGACACGTGCGACTGGGCGTGGCAGGAGCAGAAGCCGATCGGCGAGACCCGCGAGCACCTGGGCGTCCCGGTCTTCGAGGGCGCGTACCGGTACCGCGACCTCGCGGTCGTGCCGGGCTGGGGCGGCTCGATGTTCGAGGCGCTCATGCCGGACATGCTGGTCCCCGAGGCGGAGTGGGGCCCGACGTCGTGGGGCGTCAACCACCCGCTCGTCGTGCGCGCGCACAAGGAGCACGGCCTCGACGAGGCCGGCTACGGGGCCTGGGGCTTCTCGCCCGCGAGCAACCCGGCCGGCGGCTACGCGGAGTACGGCGTCGACGCGATCGGGCTGCGCTCGGACGGCTACCTGTCCGACGGCGAGACCGACGTCGACCTCGGGTTCGAGGGCTGCCGCGAGGCGACCAACCCCGCGCCGGAGTTCGGCGACGGCGTCGTGACGCCGCACGCGTCGTTCCTCGGCCTCGCGTACGACACCGAGGGCGTGCTCGACAACCTGGCCCACCTCGCCGACGACCTCGGCGCCTACGGCCCGGGCGGGTTCTACGACTCCGTCGCGGTCCGCTCGGGCACGGTCGCCGAGCGCTACCTGTCGCTCGACCAGGCGATGATCGTCGCCGCGATCGGCAACGTCCTGGACGACTCGCGCCTCAAGGACTACTTCGTCGACGACGAGCTCGAGCAGCGCCTGCGCCCCCTCATGGAGGCGGAGACCTTCTCGGCCACGGTCGACCTCACGCCCGGCGTGGGGGCCGGCGTCCAGGTCCAGGCACGCTGCCTCGCGGGCCGTGCCCACGTCGCCGTCCGGGCGACGAGCACGGGTGACGGGCGCGCGGACGTCACCCTCGCCACGCCCTACGGGACGCGGTCGTTCGACGACGTCGCCCCGCACCGCAGCACCTACCAGTCGTTCGCGGCGCGCACGGCGGAGATCCCGTCCGGCACCGCGACGGTGACGGTCACGTCCGCGGACGGGTCGACGACCCAGGAGCTGTCCTACCGCTACGCGGCTGTCTCCTGCGGCTGACCGGCCGACCGGCCGACCGGCCGACGGATGTCTTGTCGCCGGTCGACCGGCACCACATGACGGGAGGGGCGCGGACCGCGCCCCTCCCGTCCGTCGTGGTCCGAGCGTGCGCCCGGTGCGTGCGTCAGGACCGTGCGTCAGGGCCCGCGACCACGCCGGGACCGCCTCATGAGCGCGGGGGAGCGGTGGACTCGCGGACGACGAGGCTCGTCGCGAGCTCGGTGCGCAGCGTGTGCCCGCTCGCGGTGCGGGCGCGGTGCACGAGCTCGACGGCCGAGGCGCCCATCTCGACGAGCGGCTGGCGGACGGTGGTGAGCGGCGGGTCGGTCCACGCCGCGACGGGCAGGTCGTCGAACCCGACGAGCGAGACGTCGTCCGGCACTGACAGCCCGGCCTCGCGCAGCGCCCGCAGCGCGCCGAGGGCCGTGTCGTCGCTGCACGCGAAGACGGCGGTCGGCGGCTCGTCGAGGGCGAGGAGTCGCTGGACCCCTTCGTAGCCCGCGGGGACGCCGTACGTGCTCAGGCAGACCAGGTCGTCGTCGACGGGGACGCCCGCCCGGATCATCGCGGCGCGGTAGCCGGCGAGCCGCGCGATCGCGTTGTCCTGCTCCGGGACGCCGGTGATCGTCGCGATGCGCCGGTGCCCGAGCGCGAGCAGGTGCGCCGTCGCCTCGAACGCGCCCTGGAAGTTCACCGCCCCCACGCTGAGCACGCCCTCGGGCAGGCGGTGGCGCGGGTCGACGACGACGAGCGGCACGCCCGCCTCGGTCAGCGTGGCGCGCGCCTCGGCGTCGGGCACGGCGACCACGCTCACGAGCCCGTCCGTGCCTCGGGCGAGCGCGTGCCGGACCCACGCCCCGCAGTCGTCGGGGTCCAGCTCCACCGACAGCACGACGTCGAGCGCCCGGCGCCGTGCCTCGGCGACCGCGCCGCGCACGACCGCCTCGGACCACGGCCCCTCGAGGTCGACGATCCGGACGTCGACGAGCCCGGTCCGCTTCGCGGTGCGAGGCCGGACCTCGTAGCCGTGCCGGCGCAGGACGCCGGCGACGTGCTCGCGCGTCGTCGCCGAGACGTCGGGCCGCGCGTTGAGCACCTTCGACACCGTCGGGACGGAGACCCCGGCCTCGGCCGCGACGGCGGCGAGCGGGACGTTCCGCCGGCCGGGCCGCGCGGTGCTCATCCGGCTCCTTCGTCCCCGTCGCGCGACGGAGCGACCCCCGTGGCGCGCGCCGCCATCAGCCAGCCGTGGGGGTCCTCGCTCGCGACGAGGTCCGTCCCGGACACGAGCCAGGTGGCGCCGGCGTGGAGCGCCTGCGGGACGATCGAGCGCGTGACGCCGCCGTCCAGGCCGACGGCGTGGCCCGGGCCGGCGGTGCGCCCGACCGTGGTGAGCGCGTCGCCCTGGAACGTCGAGCCGGCCAGGCCGGGGGTGATCGACATGACGAGGACGTCCGTCCCGGGCTCGACCTCCGGCACCTCGACGCCGGGCGAGAGCGCGACGCCGGCGCGCGCGCCCCGCGCGCGGACGCGGTCGAGGGCGGCGCGCCAGTCGCGCGTCCCGGCGTGCACGACGACGAGCTCGCAGAAGTCGGTCCAGCGGTCGACCTCGTGGAGCGGCTTCTCGACCATGAGGTGCGCCTCGGCGCCCAGCCCGCTGTCGGCGGTCACTTCCGCCGCCTCCGCGGCGGTGAATCCGCCCGCCGCGGCGTACCGCCCGTCGGTGTGGTCCCAGTGGACGGTGCGGAGCCCGGCCCGGGCGAGCCGGTCGGCCTCCGCGGCGACGCGGTCGCGCGGCGTGGACCAGAACGAGGCGGCGACGCGGGTGCGGGGTGCGCTCATCGGCCCGTCCCGCGCGCGACGGGCGGGAGGTCGAGCAGGGCCTCGGCGCAGCGCTGCTCGGTGACGAGTGCGGAGACGAGGCCGGACCGCGTGACGGCGTGGACGGCGGCCGCCTTCTCGTGCTCGGCGGCGACGGCGATCACCTTGGGCACCCGGGCGAGCTGCCGCGCGGAGATCGACAGGCACCGCTCGGCGAAGTCGGGGACGAGGTCGCCCTCGGCGGTGAGGAGGATGCCCGCGATCTCGGCGCGGACCCCGCGTGCTGTGAGGTCGTCCCGCTCGTCGCGCCCGAGGACCTCGCGGAGCTGGGAGATCGGCGGGTCCCACGAGCCGATCGCGACGACCGCGACGTCGACCCGGTCGAAGAGCGAGAGCGCGCGGGCGATGTCGGGCTGGCGGCGCAGCGTCGCGGCCGTCGCGGCGTCCTCGACGACCAGGGGCGCGAAGATCGCGTGCGCGTCGCCCCCGGCACGCAGGGAGACGCGGCGGATCACCTCGACGGGAGAGTCGGAGAGGTCGGAGCCGACCGCGCCGGTGAGCTGGACGACGGTGACGGGGGGCAGCGCGGTGAGGCGCTCCGTCATGGCGGTGAGCGTCCGCCCCCAGGCGAACCCGAGGGTGTTCCCCGGGCGCAGGGACCGGGTGAGCAGCTCCGCGGCGGCCGCGCCGACGTCCTCGCGCAGCTCGGACACGGTGTCACGGCCCTGGACCACGAGGCACTCGTCCAGGCCGAGGTGCGAGCGCAGGCGCGCGGAGAGGGCCGGGTCGACGACGCCGGCGTCGTCGATGGTGATGGTCACGATCCCGGCCTCGAGCGCCTGCTCGAGCATCCGGGCGACCTTGAACCGTGAGACGCCGAGCTCCTCGCCGATCTCGACCTTGGAGGCCGAGTCCACGTAGTAGCGGCGGGCCACGTGTGCGAGCTCGTGGCGCGAGAAGTCCGTCATGTCACCCATTCTTGCTCATCTGAGCGCTCGTCTGCGCATGTGTTACCGATCTGTGATCGAGGTGCGTTGCTTGTGGCCTCGTGCTGTTCATACTATCGACATACGAGCAACAGCGTGCTCATATGAGCACCCGCAAGGAGGCGAGAAGTACATGTCGCGACGACGCGTCCCCGACGAGGTCGGGATCGCGGGGATCTTGGTCCTCGTGGTGGTGGTGATGAGTCTGCTGTCCCCGAACTTCCGCACCGCCGGGAACTTCGAGGTCCTGCTGCTGAACGGTGCCGTGGTGGCGCTGCTCGCGCTGGGCCAGACCTTCGTGCTGCTCACCGGTGGCATCGACCTCTCGACGGGGTCCAACCTCGCCCTCACGGGCATGGCCGCGGCGCTCGGGATGCAGGCCGGCCTCCCCTGGTGGGCTGCCACGCTCCTCGCGCTGGCCGTCGGCGTCGCGGTGGGCCTCGTCAACGGGATCTTCGTGCACTACCTGCGCCTGCCCCCGTTCATCGCGACGTTCTCGATGTTCGGCATCGCCGGCAGCATCCCGATGATCCTCACGGGCGCGGCGTCGGTCACGGTGCGCGACCCGATGTTCGCCTTCCTCGGGCGCGGCGGGGTCTTCGGCATCCCGACGCCGATCCTCATCGTGGCGCTCGTCGCCGTCGTCTTCAGCGTCCTCCTGGCGCGCACGAGCACGGGCGTCCACATCTACGCGCTCGGCGGCAACAAGGAGACGGCGCGCCTCGCGGGCATCCACACCGGGCGCACGACCCTCTTCGTCTACGCGGTCTCCGGCCTGTGCGCCGCGCTCGCCGGCGTCGTGACCACCTCGCGCCTCATGGTCGGGTACCCGTCCGCCGGGTCGGGCAACGAGCTCTTCTACTCGATCGCTGCCGCGGTCGTCGGCGGGGTGAGCCTGTTCGGCGGGGTCGGCTCGATCGGCGGCGCGCTGCTCGGCGCGGTGCTCATCGCGACCGTCTCGAACGGCATGAACGTCGTCGGCGTCGACAGCTTCTGGCAGCCCCTCGTCATCGGCGTGATCATCCTCGCCGGCGTCAGCCTCGACACCTACCGCCGCTCGCTCTCGACCACCGGAGGACGAGGACGCCTCTTCCTCCAGCTCCTCCAACCACGCCGCGCCTCCGGCGCGACGTCCTGACCCCCACCGCTCGAAGGAGAGTACTCATGCGACGCAAGATCATCGTCTCGGCCCTCGCCGTGACCGCCCTCGCCCTCGCGGGCGCCTGCTCCGCCGTCGACACCGGCACCGGCGACACGAGCGGGAGCGGCTCGACCGACCAGGCCGAGACCACGCTGCCAGCGTCCTGCGACGGGGAGAACCCGTACGTCGCGGTCAGCCTCCCGAACCTCACCAACCCGTACTACGTGGCGATGAAGCAGGGCTTCGAGGACGGCGGAGCCGCCAACGGGTTCGACGTCGAGGTCCAGGTCGCGAACGACGACGACGCCCAGCAGCTCGCCCAGGTCGAGGCCATGCTGCAGAAGGACCCGTGCGCGCTCGCGCTGAACCCCGTGAAGTCGGAGCCCGCCGCCGGGATCGTCAAGGCGGCGAACGACGCCGGTGTGCCGGTCTTCACCGTGAACGTCATCGTCGACGAGGACGCGCTCGCCGCCCAGGGGGCGTCGATCGTCCAGTACCTCGGGGCGGACAACGAGGCGGGCGGCCGCGCGATGGGCGAGAAGGTCCTCGAGGACCTCGGCGCCGACGCCGCGCTGAGCATCGGCTTCATCACCGAGCCCGACGAGCGCCCGGTCGTCATCCGCGACGAGGGCTTCACCGACGCCGTGTCGGCCAACCCGAACGCGGAGGTCGTCGCCAAGGTCGACGGCAACGTCAAGCCCGACGACTCGCTGCGCGTGACGGGCGAGATGCTCCAGGGCAACCAGGACATCAACGTCATCTGGGCCTCGACCGGCCCCGCCGTCTACGGCGCGCTCCAGGCCCTGGGCAACCGCACCGACGTCGCGCTCTACGGGTTCTGCGCCTCCGAGGAGCCGCTCACCGAGGTGTACCGCGGCTGCGTCGCGCAGGAGCCGGAGAGCTACGGCACCCAGGTGACCGAGCAGATCCGCGCGTACGTGGACGGCGAGGACGTCGAGCCGGAGATCCTCCTGCCGCTCAAGGCGTTCACCGTCGGCGAGACCCCTGCGCCGGGGGAGGTCGGCTGACATGACCGACGTCACGACGTCGGTCCCGCGGGGCGCCGCCGAGGGCGGCGCCCTGCGGGCCAGCGGGATCGTCAAGAGCTTCTCGCACGTGCGGGTGCTCAAGGGCATCGACCTGACGCTCGCGGCGGGGACCGTGACCGGGCTCGTCGGGCACAACGGCGCCGGCAAGTCGACGCTGCTCCGCGTCCTCGCCGGGGCGCACCCCGCCGACGAGGGCACCGTGACCGTCGACGGCCGCGCGCTGCCCCAGGGCTCGCCGACCGCCGCGCTCGACGCCGGGATCTCGACCGTCTACCAGGAGCTGTCGCTCCTGCCGAACCTCTCGGTCACGCAGAACGTGTTCCTCGGCCGTGAGCTGACGCGCGGGGGAGCGCTCGACCGCCGCGCCATGCGCGAGCAGTCCCGCACGCTCGCGGACCGGTTCGGTCTCGCGGTGGACGTCGACCGCAAGCTCGGCGCCTACCCCGTCGCGACCCGCCAGCTCCTCGAGATCGCGGTGGCCGTGGCGCGCGACGCGCGCTACCTGCTGCTCGACGAGCCGACGACGAGCCTCGAGGGCGGGCAGGTCGAGCGGTTCCTCGCGACCGTGCGCGACCTGGCCCGCACCGAGGGCCTCGGGATCCTGCTCGTCGACCACAAGCTCGACGAGCTGTACGCGGTCGCCGACCACGTCGTCGCGCTCGTCGACGGCGAGGTCCGCATCGCCGGCCCGGCCGGCACGGTCGACCGGCAGGCGGTCGTCCACGCGATCGCCGGGGACGAGGCCGTCGCCTCGACGGGTGGCGTCACGGAGGCGGCGCACAGGACCGACGTCGTCCCGCTCGACGCGGGTGCGCGCCCGTCCCTCGTGGTGCGGAACCTGCGCACGCCCGCGCTCGCCGACGTCAGCCTCACGGCCTACCCCGGCCGCGTGCTGGGGGTCTACGGGCTGATCGGCGCCGGCCGCACGGAGCTGCTGCGCACGCTCGTCGGCCTCGACAAGGTCCTGGCCGGGAGCATCGAGATCGACGGCGCGCCGTACCGGCCCGCGACTCCCGCAGAGGCCCAGCAGCGCGGTCTCGTCTACCTCACCGAGGAGCGCAAGGTCGACGGCATCGTCGGCGGCCTGGACGCGACGACGAACGTCGTCCTCCCGGTCCTCGACCGGTACCGCCGGCTCGGCCTGCTCGACAAGCGGCGGATGCGCCGCGAGGCGACGGCCCTCATGGACCGCATGCAGGTCCGCGGGGACCGCGAGGGGCCCGTCGAGCGCCTGTCCGGCGGCAACCAGCAGAAGGTGCTGCTCGCCCGGGTCCTGGCGCAGGCGCCTCGCGTGCTGCTGCTCGACGAGCCCACCAAGGGCGTCGACATCGGCGTGAAGACCGAGATCCACCGGCTCCTGCGCTCGCTCGCGCACGACGACGGGCTCACGGTCGTCGTCGTGTCCAGCGAGGAGGAGGAGATCCTCGAGCTCGCCGACGACGTCGTCACCCTCACGGAGGGCCGGTGCGACGGCGATGTCGTCGCGGCCGGCGACCTGTCCTCCGTGGACCTGCGGCACGCGGCCTGGAGCGCGGCGTGACCACACCGAGAACCCCTGGACGAGGAGTACCCATGACCATCCCCGACACCACGACGCGACGCCGTGCCGCCGTGCTCGAGACCGCCCGGGCCGTCGTCGCGCACGAGGCGCAGGGAGTCGCCGCGAGCGTGACCGACCTGGGCGACGTGTTCCTGGACGTGGTCCAGCGGGTGTACGAGTGCACGGGCAAGGTCTTCGTCACCGGGGCCGGCACGTCCGGCGCGGTCGCGCGCCGCATGGCGCACCTGCTCTCCGTGTCCGGCACCCCGTCGGTGTTCATCTCCGGCGCGGACGCGCTGCACGGCACGATGGGCGCGATGGCCCCGGGCGACATCCTCGTCGCGATCTCCCGCGGGGGCGGGAGCGACGAGATCAACGACCTGGTCGTGCGCGCCAAGGAGCGCGGCGTCGACACGGTCGTCGCGGTCACGGCGGACGCCTCCTCGCGCCTCGCGCGGAACGCGGACGTCGTGGTCGAGCTGACGATGATCCCCGGGATCGACCCCGGCGAGGTCATCGCGATGGGCTCTACCCTCGTGACGGCAGCGTGGGGCGACGCGCTCGCCGTGGTCCTCATGCGGATGCGCGGGTACTCGTGGGCGAACGTCCTGCACTCGCACCCCTCGGGGGCCGTGGGCAAGATCGACGAGGCGCCCCAGGAGCTGCCGCCCCTCGAGCCCTACTGGAAGTAGCCATGGACCTTGTCGCAGGGGTCGACTCGTCGACCCAGTCCTGCACCGTCGAGCTGCGCCGCCGGGACGACGGCGCGCTCGTCGGGGCCGCGTCGGCCCCCCACCCCCGGACCGCGCCCCCGGTCAGCCGGCAGGACCCGCGGGACTGGTGGGCCGCGTTCCGGGCGGCGTTCTCGGGCGCCCTGCGCGACGCCGACGCCGGCCCGGCGCAGGTCGTCGCGCTCGCCGTCGGCGCCCAGTGCCACGGGCTCGTGCTCCTGGACCGGAGCGGCGAGCCGCTGGCTCCCGCGCCGCTGTGGAACGACACGACCGCGGGCCCTGCGGCGGCGCGGATCGCGGGGGAGTACGGGCTCGAGCCGTGGATGCACGACGTCGGGATGGCGCCGTCGTCCGCGCTGACGATCATGAAGCTCGCGCACGTGGCGGAGACCGACCCCACGCTCCTCGAGCGCGTCGCGCACGTCCTCGTGCCACACGACTACCTCACCTACCGGCTCACCGGGGCGACGGTCACCGACCGGTCCGACGCCGCCGGGACCGGCTACCTCGACGTCCACCGCGGCGTCTGGCGGCCCGAGCTCCTGGAGCGCTTCGTCTCGCCGGAGGTCGGCTGGGCGGACGTCCTCCCGACCGTCCTCGGGCCCGACACCCCGGTCGGGACCGTGCACCCGCACGTCGCGGCCGAGCTCGGGCTCGGGCCGGGGGTCGTCGTCGGGCCGGGCGGGGGAGACCAGCACCTCGCCGCCGTCGGGCTCGGCCTCGTCGAGGGCGACCTCGGGGTCTCTCTCGGCACCTCCGGCGTCGTCTTCAGCCCGCGCCGCACGTCCGTCGTCGACCCGCTCGGCACGGTCGACTCCGTGTGCGACGCGACCGGCGGGTACCTGCCCCTCGCCTGCACGCTCAACGCCGCCAAGGTCACCGACACCTTCGCGCGGCTCCTCGACGTCGACCACGCGACCCTGGAGCGCCTCGCCCTCGCCGCGCCCGTCCGGGGGGAGCGGCCGACGCTCGTCGCCTACCTCGACGGCGAGCGCACCCCGCGGCGACCGGGCGCGACCGGCGTGCTCGGCGGGATCACCGGCGAGACGACCCGGGAGGACCTCGCGCTGGCCGCGTTCGAGGGTGTCGTCGCCGGCCTCGTCGGAGCGGCCCGCGCGCTCGAGCGGGTGGACGTCGACACGAGCGGCGAGGTCGTCGTCAACGGCGGAGGCGCCCGTTCGCTCGCGTACCGGCAGGTCCTCGCCGACGCCCTCGGCCGCCCCGTCGTGCGTCGCGCGGCCCCCGAAGCGACGGCGCGCGGCGCGTGCGTCCAGGCCGTCGCCGTCCTCGAGGGCGCCACCGTGTCGGGCGTCGCCGCGTCATGGGCGCCTGCCGTGCTCGACGTCGTCCCGCCCCGCGAACACCCCGCGACGATCGACGCCCCCTACTACGACCTGCTCGCCACGGTCGCGGACCGACCCCGGCCGGCCACGACCTGACCGCACCACCAGGGAGAACGCATGCTGTACATCGACTCCGCCGACCGCGACCAGGTCGAGCGGCTCCTCGCGACCGGCCTGTTCGCCGGCGTCACTACGAACCCGACGATCCTGTACCGGTCGGGGCTCACGGTCGACGATGTCCCCGCCGTCCACCGGTGGGCGCGCGCGGCCGGGGCCGGGACGGTGTTCCTCCAGGCCGTCGGGCCGGACGCTGCGGCGCTCGAGGCGCACAGCCGGGAGCTCGTCGAGCTCGGGCCGGACGTCGTCGTCAAGCTGCCCGCGACGTCGGACGGCCTCGCCGTCTCGCGCCGCCTGACGCGCGAGGGTGTTCCGGTCCTCGTCACGGCGGTCTACCACGCGTCCCAGGGGCTGCTCGCGGACGCGGCGGGCGCAGGCTGGATCGCGCCCTACGTGGGACGGATGGGGGACCTCGGGCTCGACGGCGTCGAGCAGACCGCTGACCTCCACGCGACGTTGCGCGCTTCGGGTCAGGGGTGCCGGGTGCTCGCCGCGAGCCTGCGCGACACGACCCAGGTCGCGGCGCTCGCAGCCCGCGGGGTCGAGGACTTCACGCTGTCCACCGCGCTCTGCACGGCGCTCCTGGAGAACCCGGACACCGTCGCCGCGGCGGCGCAGTTCGAGACGGACGCGCGCGCGGCGGGGTGACGACACCTCCGGACGGACGACGACGCGGGGCGGGGACGGTGTCCCCGCCCCGCGTCGTGACCTGCGAGGGGGTGCGGCGCGCGGTCGTGACCGCGGCGCGTCAGTCGTCGAGCGAGACGGTCCCGCGGGCGACGCCGCCGAGCCAGCCGAGGCTGGGCTTGGGCGTGCGCTCGAACGTCTCCGGGTCCCACGCGACGAGCCCGAACGTCGGGGCGAACGAGCCCCACTCGTAGTTGTCGAGCAGCGACCAGTGGAGGTAGCCGAACAGCGGCAGCCCCGCCTCCATCTCGGCGTGCAGCGCGCGCAGGGCGTCGCGCGTGTAGTCGATGCGCCGCGCGTCGTCGGCCGTCGCGATGCCGTTCTCGGAGACCAGGACGGGCAGGCCGGTGATCTCGTGCCCGAGGCGCGCGGCCTCCGCGATGGCGGCCGGGTAGTACTCCCACCCGGTGAGCGTCTTCTCGGAGTCCTCCGGGGCGGGCAGCGGGCCGTCCACCGTGATGCGCGTGCGCGTGTAGGCCTGGACGGCGATGAAGTCGTCGCCCTTCGCGGCTTCGAGGAAGACGGTCTCGCGCGGGTAGGCGTACTCGCGCAGGACCTCCTCGGCGCCCGGGTCGGCGAAGAACTGCTGCGGCGCGACGGGCCACCCGACGGGCACACCGACGGTCCGCACGAGCTCGACGGCCCGGCGGTGCGCGGCGATGAGGTGCTCGGTCGCGACGGGGTCGGGCGCGTGCATCGTGCCCGCCTGGAGCTGCTCGGTACCCTTGGCGGCCGTGATCATCATCGCGAGGATGTTCGGCTCGTTGATGGTGAACACGTGCGACGCGCGGTCGAGCAAGGGCAGCACGTGCTCGACGTACCGCGCGAACCGCTCGACGGACCGCGGGTCGGTCCAGCCGCCGTCCTCCGCGAACCAGCGCGGCGACGTGAAGTGGTGCAGCGTGATGAGCGGCGTGACGCCGTGCTCGAGGCAGCAGTCGACCATGCGGCGGTAGTGGTCGAGCTCGGCGCGCGAGAACCTGCCCTCGGCGGGCTCGATGCGCGCCCACTCGATCGAGAACCGGTACGAGGTGAGCCCGGACTCGGCCAGCAGCCGGATGTCCTCGGCGTACCGGTGGTAGGAGTCGGCGGCGTCGCCCGACGGCTCCGCGAGCGTCGAGGCCGGGTCGACCTCGCGTGCCCACCAGTCGCTGTTGACGTTGTTGCCCTCGATCTGGTGGGCCGCCGTCGAGGCGCCCCAGACGAAGGACTCGGGGAAGGTGATCGACACAGGTACTCCTCGTCGGTCGCCGGTCACTTGATGCCGGTCATGGCGATGCCCTGCACGAAGTAGCGCTGCAGGAACAGGAACAGGATGAGGATCGGCGTCACGACGAGCACGGACCCGGCCATGAGCAGGCCGTAGTAGGTGCCGTTCGAGCCGACCGAGTACAGCGAGAGCGCGACCGGGAGGGTGTACATGTTCTCGGTCTGTGCGACGACCAGGGGCCACAGGAAGTTGTTCCACGACCCGAGGAACGTGAGGATGCTCAGCGTCGCGAGCGGCGGGCCGCACTGGGGCAGCACGATCCGGAAGAAGACCCGGAACTCGCCCGCGCCGTCGATCCGGGCCGCCTCGATGAGCGCGTCGGGGATGCCGAGCATGAACTGCCGCATGAGGAACACGCCCAGCGGTCCGGCCAGGAACGGCAGGATGAGCGCCGGGTAGGTGTTGACGAGCCCCATGTTGGACACGAGCACGAACATCGGCACGAGCGTGACGACGCCCGGGACCATGAGCGTGAGCATGACCAGGGCGAACAGCACGCGCTTGCCGGGGAAGCTCATCTTCGCGAGGGCGTAGCCGACCATCGAGCAGAAGACGATGTTGCCGAGCACGACGGCGACGGCCACGACGATCGAGTTGGTGAAGTACTGCCCGTAGTTGAGCTGGGAGAGCCACCGCTCGTAGTTGTCGAGCGTGGGGTTCTGCGGCCACCACGTGATGGGGCGCTGGAGCAGCTCGCCCTGCGTCTTGAAGCTGCCGAGCGCCATCCAGATGAACGGCATGAGGGTCAGGAGCAGCCCGACGACGAGCGCCGTGTAGGTGGCGCCGCGCGACCAGCGGATCGGGCGGCGCGCCCGACGGCGGGGCGCGCCCTCCGGCGTCGACGTCGCGGGGGTGGTCCGCGAGGACGTGACGGTCATGTCAATCCTCCTTCGACCGCAGCAGGCGGAACTGGACGGCGGCCAGCGCGGCGATCAGCGCGAACAGGACGTACGCGGCCGCGGAGGCGAACGCGTAGTTGCCGTAGCCGAACTGGTTGTAGACGTAGTAGCTGATGGTCAGCGTGGAGTTGACCGGGCCGCCCTTGGTCATGACGAACGGCTCCTCGAACACCTGGAGGAAGCCGACGGACAGCAGCACCGCGCCGAGCAGCAGCGTGGGGCGCATGAGCGGGACCGTGATGGAGCGGAACCGGCGCCACGAGCCGGCGCCGTCGACCTCGGCCGCCTCGTAGACGTCGCGCGGGATCGCCTGGAGGCCCGCCAGGAAGATGATCATGAGCGTGCCCATGTTGCGCCAGGCCGCCATGACGATGATCGACGGCATCGCCGTCGCGCTGTCGTTGAGCCAGTCGGGCCCGTCGATGCCGACCCAGCCGAGCACGGTGTTGACGAGGCCGGAGTCCTGGAGGATGAAGCGCCACACGACGGCCACCGCGACGATCGACGTCACGACGGGCGTGTAGAAGCCGACGCGGAAGACGCTGCGGAACTTCTCGATGCCCGAGTTGAGCGCGACGGCCAGGGCGAGGCCGAGCACCATCGTCAGCGGGATGCCGACGAGGACGAAGTAGAAGGTGTTGACCAGCGCCTTGCGGAAGAGCTCGTCCTGGAAGACGCCGGTGAAGTTCTCGAGCCCGACGAAGTTCACCGCGAACGGCGTCTTGATGTCACGGATCGTGAGGTCCGAGAACGACATCCCGAACGACGCGAGCAGCGGCCCCAGCATGAAGACCGCGAAGACTGCGACGAACGGGAGAGCGAACAGCCAGGCGACGAGCGCTTGCCGTCGCCGGTGGACGGCGCCGGCCGTACGCCGGCGCCGTCCCTCGGTGGTGGTGGTCATGACTGACGGGCCCTGTTACCAGCCGAGCCCGAGCGTGTCGGCCTTGGCCTGGATCGCCTTGGCGGCGTCCTCGGACGTGACCTGACCGTTCGCGACCTTCTCGGCCTCGGTCTCGATCGTCGCGGAGAGCTCGTCCCAGCTCGGCACGGTCGGCGGGGCGATCGTGTTCTCGAGCTGCTCCTGGAGCACCTGGGTGCGCGGGTTGGACGTCAGGGGCTCGTAGTCCCACGCGGTGGTGAGGGCGGGCAGGTCGCTCGTCGCGTCGAACCAGGCCTGCTGCGTCTCGGGCTGGGCGAGCCAGCGCACGAGCTTCCACGCGCCGTCGGCGTTCTTGGCCTCGGCGAACACGCCGAGGTGGGCGCCGCCGATGTAGGAGTCGTTGTTCGCGGAGCCCGCGGGCACCGGGACGGTGGCGACGTTCTGCTCGACCCAGTCCTCGCCCTGGAGGTCGGCGAGCACGTTGACCATCCACGGGCCGGAGATGAAGGCCGGGTCGGAGCCGTCGACGAACGCGCTGTTCTGCGAGTCGCCGTAGCCGGACAGCGGGGACAGCCCGTCGGTGAAGAAGGACGCGTAGTAGTCGAGCGCGTCGACCATCGCCTGGTTGTCGAGGTCGAACGCGTCGCCCGCCTCGTTGAGGACCGAGCCGCCGGCCTGCGAGTAGAACGGCAGGATGACCTGCGTGGAGTCCTCCGCGTCGCCCATGGGGAGCTGGAGGCCGTAGGTCGAGCCGTTCGCCTGCATCGCCTGCGCGAAGGAGGTGAGCTCCTCCCACGACGTGGGCGCCTCGACCCCGGCCGCCTTGGCCAGGTCGGAGCGGTAGTACAGGACGCGGGTCTCGACGTACCACGGCACGCCGTAGTCGACGCCGTCGGCGACGGTCGAGGCCGCGGCGCCCTCGACGAAGTCGGCGCTGTCGACGAGGCCGTCCGGGACGGGCGCGAGGCCGCCGGTGGCGACCATCGTCGGCATGAAGGACGAGCCGATCATGATCGCGTCGGGCACGGTGCCGGCGGCGACGGCGGTCTGGAACTTCGTCATGACGTCGGCCCACGGGATCGTGGTGACCTCGACGTTCGCGTCGGGGTTCTCCTCCGTGAAGCCCTGGACGAAGTCGGGCAGCTTCTCGCCCTCCTCACCCATCGCCCAGATCGTGATGTCACCCTCCGCGGGGGCGTCGTCCACCGTCGTGGTGGACCCGGCATCGGCCTCACCACCCGTCGACTCGTCGTCCGCACGACCGCACGCGGTCAGGGCCAGGAGTCCGACGACGCCGATGGCGACCGCCTTGCGTCCGAGCTTCATGAGCAATCCTCCTCATCGAGCAGTCGGCTCGTCTGGTGTGAGCCGCTGTGGAAACTACCTTAGCGTGCGCTCGGTTAGTATTTTCAACCGGGGCGTCCAGGCCGTACCGTTGGCGCCGAGAGACTGGCGAAGGAGACGGTGATGAACGAGAGCGACTCCGCAGGTGGCGGCGCCACGACGGGGACGGCCGGGGGCTCGGGGAACCGAGGGACGGCGACTGCGACCCGCGGCACGACGGCGGCCGGCCTGCCCGACCGACGCATCGTCCGGGGCGAGCAGCGCCGCCGCGAGATCCTGCGCACCGCCGTCGAGGTGTTCGGCGAGCAGGGCTTCCGCGGCAGCTCGCTGCGCGAGATCGCGGCGCGAGTCGGCATCTCCGAGGCCGGGCTCCTGCACCACTTCGGCAGCAAGGCGGGCCTCCTGACCGCGACGCTCGAGGAGCGCGACCGGCGCGACCTCGTGCGGCGCACCGAGGACGAGGCCGCGGGCGCGGACCTCCTCACGACCATCCGCGACCAGGTCCGGCGCAACGCCGAGACGCCCGGTCTCGTCTCGCTCCACGTCGTCGTCGCGGCCGAGGCGACGGATGCCGCCCACCCGGCCCACGACGTCGTGCGCGACCGCTACCGCGCCCTGCGCCACCAGGACGACACGCGCTTCCAGGACGCCGTCGCGCGCGGCGAGCTGCGCCCCGAGGTCGACCCCCAGGCGATCGGCCAGCTCTTCTCCGCCGTCATGGACGGCCTCCAGCTCCAGTGGCTGCTGGACCCCGACAACGTCGACATGGTCGCCCTCTTCGACCAGTTCCTCGCGCTGCTGCGCCCCGAGGGCTCGACCCCCGCAGCGCCCGCGCACCGCACCACCGAGCAGGAGACCGCGTGACCCTCACCGCCAGCCCCGCAGGCACGACCACCCTCGCGGGCGCGACGCTCGCCTCGGGCGAGCTGACCGTCGAGCTCACGGGCGGCGGCGACGTGCGCGCCGTCAGCACGGGCGGCCTGCTCGTCAACCAGTACCTGCCGGGCGAGCACGACCGCATGCCCGGCGGCATCCTGCTGCGCGCGACCCGCGCGGACGGCGCGGTCGAGGTCGCGCGGCTCACCGGGTCGGCGCCTGCGGTGACGTCGGTCGAGGTCGGCACCGACCGCGTCGTGTGGTCGGGCGAGGCGCTCGGGCTCGCCACGCGCGTCGCGCTGACGCTCGACGGGCGCACGCTCGTCTGGCGCGTCGACCTCACGGCGGGCGCGAGCACGCCGGCCGACAGGCGCTACGACGTCGTGCACGCGCAGGACCTCGCGCTCGCGCCGCCCGCCGCCGCGCTGTCGAGCGAGCCGTACGTGTGCCAGTACCTGCTGCACCGCGCGATGGAGCACCCCGACGCGGGCACCGTGCTCGTCAGCCGGCAGACCATGTCCGCGCAGCCGCGCCTCCCGCTCGCCGTCGCGTTCCTCGTCGAGGGCGCGGTCGCGCACCTCACGGACTCGCTCCAGGTCTTCACGGCGCGGTCGCGGCGCGACGGCGTCCCGCACGGCCTGCTCGGGACCGTCGACTCCGCGGTGCTCCAGTACGAGTACGCGATGCCGACCCTCGTGTCCCACCCCCTCGACCTGTCGGGCGGGGCGGCCCGCGTGCACGCGGTCACCGTCGTCGACCCCGACGCGCCCGGACCGCTCGCCGCGCACCTCGACGAGGTGGCCGGCTGGGCGGCGGCCGCGGTCGCCGCCGCCGCCGACGAGCGCTCGACCACCCCGCTGCCGCGGACCGCGTCCGTGCTGCGCGACGCCCCCCTCCTCGCGGGCGACGAGCTCGGCGAGGCCGACCTGCTCGCGGCCGTCGGGCTCGGCGCCGACGACGTGCTGCTGCCCGAGCGTGACGCCGACGGCACGCTGCTGTCGTTCTTCACCGCGACCGGGACGCACGTCGTCGACGCGCGCAAGGACACCGTCACCGAGCGCTCGCACGGGCACGTGCTCAAGGCGGGCGACGACGTGCTGCCCACGGACGACGTGCTCTCCACGACGGCGTTCGCGCCGGGTGTCTTCGCGTCGCACGTCGTGCTCGGCAACACCACGGCCAACCGCCTCGCGACCGTGCACCGGCACCACCTCAACCTGCTGCGCAGCAGCGGGTTGCGCGTGCTCGTCGACGACGGCCGCGGCCCCCGGCTGCTCGGCCTGCCGTCCGCGCTCGTCCTCGACGTCGGCGGCGTCCGCTGGGTCTACGAGACGCCGCTCGGCCGCGTCGACGTGCGGACCGTCGCGCACGACCGGGAGAACCGCATCGACGTGGACGTGCGCTGCGAGCAGCCCCTCCACGTCACCGCGACGCTCGAGCTCGACGACGAGGCCGGCGGCTGGGTCGTCGAGCACGTCGCCCCGACGTCGGACGCCGGCGAGGGCGTCGTCGTGCACCCCGTCCCGGGCGGCGACGTCGACGCGCACTACCCCGACCTGCGGTACGTCGTGTCGTCGAGCGCGCCCGTCGTGCTCGACCCCGAGAGCTCCGCGGGCGCCCCCGCCGGGACCGCGCACCGCCTCACGAGCGCGACCGACACCGGCGCGCTCCGGCTCGCGATCACCGGCTCGCTGGACGGGGCCGACGCCGCGCTCGCGCTCGCCGCGTCGACGCACGACCCGCTCGCCGACCTCGACGCGACGCTCGCGGGCCACCTCGCGACCGTCCGCGGGGTCGTGCGGGGACTGCGGTTCGCGCCCCACGCGGAGCTCGAGACGCAGGAGCTCGACCTCCTCGTGCCCTGGTACGCGCACGACGCCCTGATCCACTTCCTCGTCCCGCACGGCCTCGAGCAGTACTCGGGCGCGGCGTGGGGCACGCGCGACGTGTGCCAGGGGCCGTTCGAGCTCGCGCTCGCGGGCGGGCGGCACGACGTCGCGCGCGCGATCGTGCTGCGCGTCCTCGCGCACCAGCACACGTGGGGCGAGTTCCCGCAGTGGTTCATGTTCGACGCGTACGGCGAGCGCTACAACGACTCCTCGCACGGCGACGTCGTGGTGTGGCCGCTGTTCGCGCTCGCGCAGTACCTCGACGCGAGCGGCGACCTCGCGGTGCTCGACGAGCCGGTCCCGTTCTGGGACCACGCGCACCGGCGCCCTGCCGCGTCCGGGCCCGACGCCGCGGCGACCGTGCGCGACCACGTCGCGCGGCTGCTCGACCACCTCGACCGCGACCGCCTGCCCGGCACGGCCCTGCCCGCGTACGGCGAGGGCGACTGGGACGACACGCTCCAGCCCGCCGACCCGCGGATGCGCACGGACCTCGCGTCCACGTGGACGTCCGCGCTGCTCGTGCAGGCCGCCGAGCTGCTCGCCCGCACCACGTCCGGCAGCGGCGACCACGCCGCGCTCTCGGAGCGTGCCGGGGCCCTGGCCGCCGAGGTACGCGCGGACCTGCGCGAGCGCGCGCTCGTCGACGGCGTCATGGCCGGGTACGTGCGCCACGGTGCCGACGGCGACGAGCTCGTCATCCACCCGTCCGACACGGTCTCCGGGATGCGCTACCGCCTCATCCCGATGACGCAGTCGATCATCGCGGGCATCCTCACGCCCGAGGAGGCGGAGCAGCACGAGCGCCTCGTGGTCGAGCACCTCCACTTCCCCGACGGCGTGCGCCTCATGGACCACCCCGCCGCGTTCGACGAGGGGATCCCGCACACGTTCCTGCGGGCCGAGCAGGCGGCGAACGTCGGCCGCGAGATCGGCCTCATGTACGTGCACGCGCACATCCGCTACGTCGAGGCGCTCGCGGCCCTGGGCCGTGGCCGCGCGCTCGACGAGCTGTTGCGCATCAGCCCGGTCGACCTCGGCCGCCGCCTCGCGCACGCCGCGCCCCGGCAGCGCAACGCGTACTTCTCGTCGAGCGACGCCGACTTCCCGGACCGCCAGAGCTTCGCGCGCGACTTCGACCGGCTGCGCGACGGGACCGTGGGCGTGCGCGGCGGGTGGCGCGTGTACTCGAGCGGCCCCGGGATCTACCTGCGCCAGCTCGTCCAGGGCGTGCTCGGGCTCACGGAGCAGCCCGGGACCCTCGTCGTCGACCCGGTGCTGCCCGCGACGGCCGACGGGCTCGCCGTCGACCTCGAGCTCGCCGGGCGGACGCGCCGCGTCGTCTACCGGGTCGCCGAGCCCGGCCGGGGCGTGCGGGTGCGCGCCGGGGCCGGTCCCGACTCGCTCGCCGACGTCGCCGCGACCGTGCGGGCCGGTGACTACCGCGAGCGCGGCGTCGTCGTCGCGACGCGCGACCTCGGCGACGCCGGGCTCGTCGAGATCACGCTGCCCGCGGGGTCGTAGGGCACCGAGATCTCGCCGTCCCCGGCCGTGGACCCGCGCGTGGGCTCGAGGCGCTAGCCTTCGGACCACGCCGCCGTCGGGACGGCGCCACCCGCGACGAAGGAACACGCCGTGAGCCAGCCTCCGTACCAGCAGTACCCGGGCGGCGACGCCCAGCAGCCCCCGCAGGCCCCCGGGCCGTACGGGCAGGGCCAGCCCGCCTACGGGCAGCCGGCCGCCCCCGGGCCCTACGGGGCGCAGGCGCCGTACGGGCAGGGCCAGCCCGCCTACGGCCAGCCCGCGCAGCCCGAGCAGCACCAGCCGGCCTACGGGCAGATGGCGCCGCAGGCTCCGCCCGTGGCGCCGTACCCGCCGCAGGGCCAGCAGCCCTACGGGGCGCCGTACCCGCCCCAGGGCCAGCAGCCGTACGGCGCGCCCTACGGTCAGCCCGGTTACGGCGGTCAGCCCGGCTACGGCGCGTACGCCCCCGTCGGCCCGCAGCCGATGACGTGGCGCACGATCCTCGCGTACGTGTTCAGCCCGATCGCGGTGTTCTTCCTGCCGATCGTGTTCGGCGTGCTCGCGATCGTCTTCTCCGCGATCGCGACCCGACGGAATGAGAAGACGGCGAAGATCGCGCTCGGGATCGCGATCGCGTGCACGGCGCTCGGGTTCATCCTGGGCGCGATCAGCGGCGTCCGGACCTTCCAGGAGCTCGCCGGCTGACGGTAGCCCGGTGACTGGCGGGGTCAGCCCGCCCGGCGGGCGACGACCAGGTGGCGGGTCGAGTGCGCCACGAACGGGCTGGACGTCGTCCCGTCGTCGCGCGCGCCGGCCCGCAGCCGCGCGTCGAGGTCCTCGAGGACGGGGCGGTAGCGGTCGACCGAGAAGTCCGGGACCCACCACACGCACTTGCGCAGGAGCCAGACGACGGCCCCGACGTCGTGGAGCTCCATGCGGCACGTGGCCGTGCGGAGGTCGACGAGGTCGAGGCCGGAGGCGCGCGCCTGCGCCGCCTCGTCTTCCGGGTCGCGGCCGGCGCGAGCCTCGGGCTGCGGCCCGAGGAACGCCTCGATGAGCTCGAACGCCGAGCCCGGGCCCACGTGCTGGGCGAGGTACGTGCCGCCCGGTCGCAGCACGCGGTGGATCTCCGACCATGCCGGCGCGACGGGGTGCCGCGCGGTGACCAGCCCGAACGACGCGTCGTCGACCGGGAGCACGCCGTCGACCGGGACGACGACGCGCCCTCCCCACCGAGCGAGGAGCGAGCGGGCGCGCGCGGCGTTGGGCGGCCAGCCCTCGGAGGCGACGAGCGTGGCGGGCACGGGGTCGCCGCGGTCGGCTGCGGCCTCCAGCGCCTCCGCCAGGACCTCGCCGCCGCCGGTGTCGAGGTCGAGCGCCGCGTCCGCCCGCGCGAGGTGCTGCGACAGGAGCGACACGAACCCCCACGGGGGGCGCTCCTCGGTGGCGCGGCCGTCGAGCCAGTCGAACCCCCAGCCGGTGACGTCCGCCTGCTCGGCCTCGGTGATCAGCTCGTCGAAGGGGCGCACGACCCCACCCTCACAGACGGGGGCCGGTCGCCGCCCGCCCTTTTCTCAGCCGCAGTCGACCCCCGCGTACGGCGTCTCGACGACGGCCGGGCCGTGGGCGGTCGCCACGGTCAGCGTGGCCGTGCCCGGCTCGACCGACGCGGACCGCGTGCCGAACGACTGGTAGGCGTTGCGGCCGGGCTGGACGTCCGCGAACGAGCGCTCGCCCGTGGCCGTGCCGAGGGTGAGGTCCACCGCGTCCTCCCCGACGTTCAGCGCGCGCACGGCGACGTGCGCCGTCCCCGCCAGGCAGCGCGCGTCCACCTCGACGTGGACGGGCGGGAGCTCCCGGATCCGCACGTCGCGGTAGGACACGACGTCGGGTGCGGAGCCGTGCGCCTGGAGACCGAGGTACCCGACGAGCCCGCGGCTGCTCGAGTCCGGGTCGAGCGGGCGGTCGGGGAACGGGACGCCGGGCAGGTTCTCGTACTCGTTGATGACGACCCCGTCCCGGATCACCGTGTAGTGCTGCCCGACGACGCGGACCTCCAGCTCGTTCCACGTGCCCTTGGCGGTGGGCCGCGCGCGGTCGAGACCGATGTCGGCGAACCCGTAGACGGACCCGGTCTTGCGGGGGTCGTTCGACCCGCCCTCGGGGGAGTCGTTGACCTGGATCTCGTGCCCGCAGTTGACCGCGATCCACGAGAGGTTGCCCGTCTCGTTGCCGTTGAACGTCGTCGGGCACCCCGCGACGGGACCGGACAGGTCGGGGAACCGGACCTGCACGCCGCTGTTGGCGCGCGCGTCCCCGGGCGCGTCGTCGCGGAACTGCACGACGAGCGAGAAGTCGCCGTACTGCCGGACCGGGTACCAGAGGGTGCCGAACCCGCCGCCCGCGCCCGCCCGGGAGCGGATCGTGCCGTCGTCGAGCAGGTCGAACCCGCCGTCGCCGGCGTACTCCCAGGCGTCGAACGACTCGGCGGTGCCGTCGAAGATCACGTCGTACCCCTCGTCGGGCGCCGCGGCCACGGCCGTCGGGGCCTCGGGTGCCGTGGTCTCCGGCGCCGCGGGCACGACCGCCGCGGCCGGCGCCGCGAGCGCGACCCCGACGGCGAGCGCGGCCACTCCCGCGAGGCGGGCGCGGTGCGCCCGGCGGAGGACGGGGGGACGGGTGGTGCTCGACATCGCAACTCCCTCGTTCGACGCGTGTCCCTCCACCCTCGCACGGATGCCGGGCGCTCTCCACGGCACGGGGAGCGCGCGCGCCCGGGGCCGGGCACCCCTCCGCACCCGCGTGCGCGCGTCGGGCGCGGTGGGAGAATCGACCGGTGTCCGGAGCCGAGGAGCGAGTGCTGGAGTCCGCCCGGGTCGCGGCGACGCTGCGCGACGAGATCCTCGACGGGCTGCGCCGCCCGGGGTCCCGGCTGGTCGAGCGGGACCTCGCGGCCGACTTCGGCGTGAGCCGCATCCCCGTGCGCGACGCGCTCAAGGCGCTCGAGGGGGAGGGGCTCGTCGTGCTGCGGCCGCACACGTGGGCCGTGGTGCGGGAGTTCTCCGACGCCGACCTCGCCGACCTCGACGAGGTCCGCGAGGTGCTGGAGCCCCTCGCGTTCCGCCTCGCGGCGGAGCGGCACGGCCCGGAGGGGCTGGACCGGCTGCGGCGCGCGCTCGCGAGCGAGCAGGAGGGTGCTCGGACGGCCGACAGCGTCGGGTCGCGCCGGTCCGCGGCCGACTTCCACGAGATCGTGACCGAGCTCGCCGACAACCAGCTCTTGCGGGACATGATGCAGGGCATCCGCAGCCGCGTGCGCTGGGCGTTGTCGCAGCACGACGACCTCGCGCACGTGACCGAGGAGCACGCGGAGCTGTTCGAGGCGGTCGCGTCGCGGGACGGCGAGCGGGCGGCCGCCCTGGCGGAGGCGCACGTCGACAGCAGCCGGCGCCAGCGCGCCGCGCACGTCGCGGCGCTGCGCTCGGAGGGCTGACACCCCGCCCGTCGTCGGGCCCGTGGGCTCGCCCGGGCGAGCTCAGACCGGGCCGGCGGTCCCGTCGTGCGACGTGGCAGGCCGGGCGGGGATCTCGGTGGCCTTCTGCCACGACCCGACGAGCCGCCCGTCGCTCGTCTCGAGCCGGAACGGCGCGAGCGGGAGGTTGCCGGCGCGGCGGCGGGCGCGGAGCACGTCGATCGCATCCTCGTCGCTGTCCGCGCCGAACGGCTCGCCGCGGCGCGCGCCGGTGGCGGTGACCACGCGGTAGCGGGTCATGCTGTCGTCGTCGTGATGGACGTCGTCCGCGAGCGCGGCGACCTCCTTGGCGACCTCGAGGTTCGGCAGCGCGACCCAGGTGCGCTCCGGCCCGTCGAGCGTCCAGCCGTCGGCGTCGTCGCGCCGGATCACGTACTCGCGCGACGCGCTGCGGGCGCGCCAGGTCGCGTCGTCTTCGGCAGTCCAGGTGAGTGTGTTCATGAGCGCTGGTGCGGGTCGGACGGCGGTCCGGTCTCTCGTCGGTCGAGCGGTAGTTCCCCCTGTCCGCCGTCCGGTGACCCACCCGCAGCGTACGCTGCCCGCCCCACGGGCGTGTCCACCCTGAGGAGGAGATCACCCGTCGGGCACGTCACACGGCGTGGGCCGCGCGGCGGGCCGCCTACGGGGCCTCCGGTCGCAGCCCGTCGACCAGGAGGGAGAGGAAGTAGGGCCACCGCGACGGGTCGCCGGTGGCGCACGCGCCCTGGTAGGCGGCGGTCATGAGCCCGACGACGTCCCGACCCGTGAGGTCCGCCCGCACCGCACCGGCATCCTGGGCACGGCGGACGAGCAGGTCCGCGATCTGCTCGAGCCTCCGGCGCCGGTCGGTCAGCCCGGGGACCTGCTGCTCCGCGGTGGCCGCCATCTGGCAGAACGCGAGGTCGCGTGCCTGGAGCTCGACCCCGGCGGCGACGAACGCGCGCAGCGCGGACAGCGCGTCCGGCTCGGCGAGGAGGGCCTCCGCGCGCACGGCGAGGTCGTCGATCAGCCCTGCGACGACCGTGACGACGAGCTCGTCCTTGGACGCGAAGTGCCGGAACACCGTGCCCTTGGCCACGCCCGCGCGGTCGGCGATCGCGGCGACGGGGACGTCGAGCCCGGACTCGGCCAGCACGCTCCCCGCGGCGCGCACGAGCGACTCGCGGTTCCGCACGGCGTCTGCGCGCACGTCGACCACCTCCTCACCGGCGACGGTAGCACGGAAGGTGACCACGCGGTCATGTTCGGTGCTACCGTCGAACATGACCGTATGGTCATTTTCACCGCTGCTACCGCACGAGGAGACCGACATGGACATGACAGGACGCAGGGCGCTCGTGGTCGGGGCGTCGTCCGGCATCGGCGCCGCCGTGGCGACGACCCTCGCCGACGCCGGGGCCCGGGTCGTCGCGGCCGGCCGCCGCCTCGACCGGCTGGAGGAGGTCGCCGCAGGAGCGGCCGGCTCCCGGGGGAGCGTCGAGGCGCTCGTGCTCGACGTCGCGGACGAGACCTCCGCGCGTGCCGGCGTCGCCGAGGCCGCTCGCCGGCTCGGCGGGCTCGACGTCGTCGTCAACAACGCGGGCGTCATGCTGAGCAGCCCGGTGCAGGGCGCCGACCCGGCCGAGTGGGAGCGCATGACGCGCACCAACCTGCTCGGGACCCTCCACGTGTCGCACGCGGCGCTGCCGCACCTGCTCGCAAGCCGCGGCACGCTCGTGCAGACGTCCTCGACGTCGGGGCGGACGGCGTCCGCGGGGTCCGGGGTCTACGCCGCGACGAAGCACGGCGTCAACGCGTTCTCCGAGGCGCTGCGCCAGGAGGTGGCCACGCAGGGCGTGCGCGTCGTCGTCGTGGAGCCCGGCATGGTCGACACCGAGCTCGCGAGCCACCTCACGGATCCCGCCATGCGCGCCCTGGCCGCGCAGATCGCCGGGGAGATCCGCGTCCTGGACCCCCAGGACGTCGCCGACGCCGTGCTCTTCGCCGTGAGCCGCCCGCCGCACGTCTCCGTGAACGAGATCCTGCTGCGGCCCACGGCCCAGGTGCGCTGACCCTCCGCGGGTCGCGCGGACCGGGCGGCTCCCCCCGGTGGACCGGCGCTCCGTTACCCTGCACGAGCCGCCCGCGACGAGAGGACCCGCCCGATGTCCCACCCCACCGACCCGTACGAGCCGGTCGACGACCACACCGTCATGCGGCCGCCGCGACGGTACGGGGAGGACGGCGGGGCGGGCCCGGGCGGGTCGGGCGCCCCGGCGCCGGGCTACGCGAGCCCGCACGCGCAGGCGCCGTACGACACCGACCCGTACGGCACGGGAGGTCGCGGGGGCCACGGCCGACCCGGCGACCCGCACGCGACGCTCCCGCCCGCGGACACCGGGGCGACCTGGCCGCCCGCGGGGACCGCGCCCGGGTACGCGCCGCCGCCCCCGCCGCCCGGTGCCTCCGCGGCCCCGTACGCGCCCGGCGCCCCGTACGGCAGCCCGACGGCTCCCTACGCGACCCCGTCCGGCCCCGCCTACGGCGCGCCCGACGACGCGACGGTCGTGCCGGGGCCGCCTGCCCCGCCGGCGGACCCCTACGGCTTCTCCCCGTACGCGACGCCGCCCGGCCGCGGGTCGCGGAAGTGGCTCGTGCCCGTCCTCGCGGGCGTGGGTGCGTTCGTCGTCGTCGCCGGCGGCCTCGGCGTGTGGCTCGCGGTGCGCGACGACGCCCCGCCCGCCCCGGAGCCGACGACCGCGGAGCAGGCGCCCGCGACGGACGCACCGGTGGAGCCGGAGGCGACCGAGGAGCCCGAGGCGTCCGAGGAACCCGTGGACACCGACGTCACGGACGACGAGCCGTGGCTCGAGCAGCAGTACCGTGCGGGCGCGGAGATGGACCCGGAGACGGGCCCGGCGCTCGCGCCGATGTCGTGGGACTACTTCTCCGACAACGACTACCTCGTCAACGAGGACCGCATCGCGCTCACCGCCCGCCGCGACTTCGCGTGCGACGACCTGCCCGCGATCCCCGCGATCGAGGCGATCGCGGGCTCGTGCCAGGCCGGGTTCGAGGCGCGCGTCGTGTCCGACGACGGCCCGACCCTCGCGCTCGACCTGGTCCTGGTGGACGTCGGGTCGGAGGAGGAGGCCGAGCGCGTGGCCGCCGCCTTCAACGCCGCGCCGGAGGGGGACCCCGTCGCCGACACCTCGGGACCTGCGCACCCGACCCTCGCCGCCGCGGTGCCGCAGCCGGGCTTCCAGGGCACGTACGCGCTGCTCGACGACGGGGACTCGCCGGGGGTCATGCTCAACACCGGGACCGTCGTCATGCTGTACCGGCTCGGCATCGACGACGGGCTGGAGCGCGACCAGATCCTGCCCGTCGCGCAGGCCGTCGGGTTCGTCGTCACGGACCACGAGCTCGCGAAGTCGTTCGGCGAGAAGAAGTGGCTGGACACGAAGGCGGGCTGAGCGCGGGTCGGCCGGGCTGGGTACGCTGAGGGCGGTGATGGATCCCGCCGGGGCGTAGCTGCCCGAACCGCCGCCAGGGCTGATGGTTCCTGTCTCGTCGCACGTCGGCGGGCAGGGTGCTGCCCGCGGGAAGAGGTCCGCATGAGAGCCAGACCCGTGCCCCAGCCCGCGCTCGACCGCATGGTCCCGTTCGCCGGGCACCCCGTCGTCGTCGGGGTGGTCCCCGGCGGGGACCCGCTCGTGGTCTGCACGGCCGCCGCCTGGGCGGGCGCCGTCGGCTCCCGCGTGGTCGCCGCCTACGCGGACACCTCCCGCCACGTCGTCGAGGAGCACCCCGACGGCTCGGTGACGCACGCGCCGCTCGACCCGGACTCCGCCGACGACTCCTGGCAGGAGGTCGAGGCCCGGCTGCGGGCCGAGGTCGACGAGGGGCTGAGGGGCGCGGGCGTGGCGTGGGACCTGCACTACCTCGCGGGCCGCCCCGACCGCGCGCTGACGCACCTCGCGCGGGCGGTCGACGCCGCGGTGATCGTCGTCGGGACGCGCGCGCCCGGGTCCGCGGCGCACCTGCGCGAGCTCGTCGAGGGGTCCGTCGCCGCGCACCTCGCCCACCACCAGCACCGGCCCGTGCTCACGGTCCCGCTCGCGGTCGTGGACTGGAAGGAGCTCCGCACGCCGTGGGAGAGGTGAGACGACGGACCCCGCTGCTCGCGCTCGCCGGCCTCGTCGCGCTCGGTGGAGCCGTCGGCACGACAGCGCGTGCGCTCCTCGAGCAGGCGTTCGCCCCCGTGCCCGGGTCGTGGCCGTGGACGACGTTCTGGATCAACCTCGCCGGGTCGTTCGTGCTCGGCGCGCTGCTCGAGTCGCTGCTCCGGTCGGGTCCCGACGCCGGGTGGCGGCGGGGCGTGCGGCTCGGGTGCGGGACGGGCGTCCTCGGCGGGTTCACGACGTACTCGACGTTCGCCGTCGAGGTCGAGCGGCTGGCGAGCGGGGGGCATGCCGCCCTCGGCGCGGCGTACGCCCTGGGGAGCGTCGCGCTCGGCGTCGCGGCGGCGGTGGGCGGGATCGTGCTCGCGGCCGCGGTCCGACGGCGCCTGGTCGCCCGGGGAGGCGGTGCTCGGTGAGCGGGGCAGAGCTCGCGCTCGTGGCCCTCGCCGGTGGGCTCGGCGCGGCGTCGCGGTTCCTGCTGGACACACTCGTCGCCCGGCACAACCGGTGGTCGACGCCGCTCGGCACGGTCGTCGTGAACGTCACCGCGTGCTTCCTGCTGGGGCTGCTCACGGGCTGGGGAGTGACGCACCCGGGGCACGGCGACGTCGCGGCGGTGCTCGGGGTCGGGTTCCTCGGCGGCTACTCCACGTTCTCCACCGCGTCGGTCGAGGGCGCGCGCCTCCTGCTCGCGGGCCGGGGCGCCGTCGCGCTGCTCCATGCGCTCGGGATGCTCGCCGTGTGCCTCGCGGCCGCGGTGGCGGGGATCGCGCTCGGGGGTGCGTGAGCGGGTGCGGCATCGACAGGAAGCAACTCAGGGGTTGCGCAGCGGGAATCGACATGCAACTCTGGAGTTGCACACAGTAGACCTTCCCAGCGGAGAGGAAGCACCATGACCACCACCAACGAGCCGGCCGTCGTCGACCGCGAGTCGTACACCGTGTCCCGGACCGTGACCATCGATGCCCCGGCGGCACGCGTCTGGGCGGCGCTCACCCAGGAGGACCTCATCAGCGGCTGGTTCGGCCAGCGGACCGAGCTGCCCGACCTGCGCGTCGGCGGCGAGGGCGTGTTCAGCTGGCCCGACGCGCCCGACGTCCAGGTGCGCATCGAGGAGTACGACCCCACGACGGCGTTCGCCTTCCGGTGGGGGACCCCGGTCGGGCAGGTCATGGACGAGACCAGCTCGACCGTCGCGCGCTTCACGCTCGAGCCCCAGGGGCCGACGACCGTGCTGCGCGTCGTCGAGACCGGGTTCGACCTCGTCGCGGACCCCGACGGCCTGCTCGAGAGCCACCAGCAGGGGTGGACGAGCGAGCTCGACGAGCTCGTCGCGCTCCTCGAGGGGGCGCTCGCGGCCGAGGGCGGTCGCGCGTGACCGCACCCGCGACGGAGCTCGCTCCCGTGTTCTCGGCGCTCGCGGACGACACCCGGTGGCGGATCCTCCAGGAGCTCGGCAGCGCGGACCTCTCGGCGTCCGCGCTCGCCGCGCGCCTGCCCGTGAGCCGCCAGGCCATCGCGAAGCACCTCGCGGTGCTCGCGGAGGTCGGGCTCGTCGAGTCCGTGCGGGTGGGCCGCGAGATCCGCTATCGCGCGGTCGGCGCCCGGCTGGGCGAGACCGCGCGTGCGCTCGAGGCCATCGGCGCGGCCTGGGACCGCCGGCTCGCGGCGATCAAGCGCATCGCGGAGTCGTAGAGGTCGTCGGTCAGGAGCCGGGAGCCGGGACGGGGTGCGCCTCGAGCGCCGTCGCGACGGCGTGCAGGTTGTGCGCCATGAGGCGGCCCGTCTCCCGGGCCCACTCGTGGCCGTGGCCGGTCTGCACGTAGTCCGGGCCTGGCCCGGGGCCCTGGTTCCAGTAGGTCCACGCCTGCCCCGGGATCGTGTAGCCGATGTCCGCGAGGGCCCCGCTGATCTCCGAGATGACGTGGTGCGCGCCGTCCTCGTTTCCCGTGACCACGACCCCCGCGACCCGGTTGTACGCGACCGGGATCCCGTCGGGCCCCTCCTCGGAGATCATCGCGTCCATGCGCTCGAGCATCCGCTGGGCGAGCGACGACGGGCGCCCGAGCCAGGTGGGCGTGAGGACCACGAGGATCTCCGCCGCCAGCAACCGCTCGTGCACGCGCGGCCACTCGTCGCCCTCGCCCGCGTCGGTGACGACGCCCGGCGGGACATCGAGGTCGACGAGCCGGACGTGCTCGACCTCGACGCCGCGGTCCTGGAGCGCCTCGGCGACCACGCGCCCGAGCGCCTCGGTGTTGGACGGTTCCGGGGACTTCTTGAGCGTGCAGCTCACGAACAGCGCCTTCATGGGTCCTCCCGTGTCGCCGGACGCGGCGACGGTGCTCACGGTGCCTCCGCCCGGGCGGCCGACGGCGGTGGCCTCACCGTCCCGTCCAGCGTCACGGGGCCGCGACCCGCTCGCAACGCGCCGAGCGGCGGCGCCGGTCAGGGCAGGGCCGCGTCCTCACGCCGGTACCCCGCGGCGAGGCGCACCTCGCCCGGGGCGACGCCGGCGACGTCGCCCCACGGCACGAGGAACGTCCCGCGGTGGCGGCGGCGGACGATCTGCGGGACCGGCCACGGCGCCGCGACGTCCGTGCGCTCGTACCCGAGGAACGACGCGCCCGTGCGCGGGCTCACGAGGACGCCGACGACGCGCGCCCGACCCACCCGGTCGCGGCGGCGGACGCTCGTGCTCAGCGCCCGGTCGTCGGGGTGGGCGTCGTCGGGGTCGGCCTCGCCCGCCCCGCCGGGTCGGTGCCGCCCGTCGCGGTCGGCGGGACCGCCGTCGGGCAGCGTGTCGAGCGCGAGCCGGACGTCCACGAGGAAGCCGAGGTTCTCGCCACCGGGCCCGAGGACGCGCGCGTCCAGCAGGTCGCCGAGGATCACGACTCCTCCTCGGGGTCGTGCCGGCCGCCGGGGATGCGTCCGACCACGTGCTCGCGCAACCAGTCCTCGGTCCAGTGCAGGTCGAGCGAGTCCGCCCGGACGGTGAGCTCGATCGCCGTCCCCACGTGCCCGACGTCGGACCACTGGACCCGTTCCCAGCGGGACGCGGGCGGGCGGCCGCCGAGGAGGCGCGTCACGAGCACCGGGCCGGTGAGGAGCGCGCCGACCTCCGCCGGCTCGCCGGGCACCGCGTCGCGCGGGCCGTCGTCCCGCGCGCTGCCGTCCGCGGAGACGATCTCGAGGTCGTCGACGGTCGTGACCGGCTCGCCGTCGACGTCGAGCACCTGGCGGCTCAGCAGGTGCAGGCGCGCGTCCAGGACCCGCACCCCGGTCGGCGTGGAGTCGTCCCGGCTCATGAGCCCGCTCCCGTCGCGATCATCAGGGGGATCGCCGCGACGGCCGCGGCGACCACGATCACCAGGTACACCATGCCCAGCGCGTTGGTCGCGCGCCCGTTGACGTGCTCGCCCATGTACTCCGGGTCGTTCGCGACGAGGAGGATCGGCACGTACGTGAGCGGCAGCGCGACGGCCGAGAACACCACCGACATCTCGGTCACCGCGACGGGGTCGACGCTCGTCATGAGGATCGCCACGGCGAGCAGCAGCGCGACGACCATCGTCACGTGGAAGCGTGCGGCGCGCGCCGGACGGCGGAACGTGCCCCACGACCAGCCGAGGTACTGCGCGAGCGTGTACCCGCTCGACAGCGCGGTCTCGAGCGCGGCGCCGAACGTCGCGGCGACGATCCCGACGATCACGAGCGCGAGCAGGAGCGTCCCGCCGGCCTCCGCGACCGGCAGCACGATCTGCGACAGCGACGACACCTCGATCCCCGCCGGCAGGAGCACCACGGCCGCGCACGCGGCGATCGCGACGGACAGCAGCCCGCCGAGCGGGAACCCGACGAGGACGTTGACACGGTTCTGCGCGAGGTCCTTCGCGGTCCACCCCTCCTCGACGGCGCCGGAGGAGAAGAAGAACACCTCGTACGGCGTCATCGCCGCGCCGAACAGCGCGACGGCGTAGTACCAGTACGTCGCGACGTGCTCGGTAGCGGGGGGCGACGGCGGCACGGCCTGGCGCAGCAGCTCGCCCCAGTCCGGGCCCAGCAGGAAGAGCGCGACCCCGAACCCCACGAGCAGCAGCCCGAGCAGCCCTGCGACGTTCTCCATGACCTGGAACTTCACGCGCCACAGCACGAGCCAGACGGCGAAGGCCGCCACCGGCATCCACAGGCGCGGCTCGACGCTGCTCGCGAGGTGCAGCGCGAGCGCGATGCCGCCCACCTCGGCCGTGAGCGTGAGCAGGTTGATGGCGAACGACGCCGCGAGGTTCGCGCCCGCGGCGCGCGGGCCGAGGCGCTCGCGGATGATCTCGAACGTCGCGCGCCCGCTCACCGCCGCGACGCGGCCGGACATCGACGCGAAGAGGCAGATACCGACGACGCCGACGACCACGACCCACACGAGCGACAGCCCGAACCGCGACCCGACGACGGCGTTGGTCACCAGGTCGCCGATGTCGACGAACCCGCCGATCGCCGTGAGGATGCCGAGCGCGACGCCGAGGAGCCGCTTCACGCGCCACCCGCCAGGGCCAGCGCGGTGTCGACGTCGTCGGCGGCGCGCGCGAGGTCGGCCTCGAGCTCGGACGCGGTGAGCGGGACGGCGCCCGCCTCCGACAGGTCGCCTCCCGCCTCCCGCGCGACCCAGGCACGCGCCGCGACGACCTCGCGCGTCGCGTCCGCGACGGCGACGAGCCCGGCGTCGCGCTGCGCGGACGAGACGTCGTCGGGCGGCACGAGCGTCGTCAGCGCGGTGGCCGACTCCTCGAGCACGCGCACCTGGTCGAGCACGGCCGCGTCCGCGACCGGCGTCGTGACGCGGTCGGCGTCGAGCAGCCGCACGGTGAGCCGCGTCGTCTCGACCGCCGACCCGGCCTGCGCGAGCGCGTCGGCCACGGCGGCCGTCGCCTGCCCGGGGTCCTGCCGGCTCACGGTGCAGCCCGCGGTCGTCGCGAGCGCCAGCACGAGCACGTGCCCCAGCACGGCCCCGGAGCGGGTGATGCGCGCGCGACGTCCCACGTCAGCGATGGTCCCGCTCCGGACGGGCGCCCGCACGCGGACGCTCGGGCGTGCCGACCCTGGTGCTCAGCCGCCGCCCAGGCCGGCCTCGTGCGCGAGGATCGCGGTCTGCGTGCGGTTGGTGGTGCCGAGCTTGGTCATCGCGTGCGCGAGGTAGGCCTTGACCGTCGACTCGGCGAGGAACAGCCGGCGCGCGATCTCCGCGTTGGATAGCCCGCCTGCGAGCGCGCCGACGACCTCGCGCTCCTGCGGGGCGAGCTCGTCGAGGCGACGCCGGGCCTCGGCCCGACGGTGCGTGAGGTCGTCGCCCGCCGCCGCGAGAAGATGCCTCGCCACGGCGGGGGAGAGGATCGCGTCGCCGGCGACCGCCGCGCGGATGCCGTGGTGCAGCTCCTCGGGCGTGGAGTCCTTGAGCAGGTAGCCGACGGCACCGGCGCGGAGGGCGGGCAGCACGTACTCGTCGTTGAGGAAGCTCGTGAGCACGACGACCGCCGTCTCCGGGTGCTCACGGTGAACCGTGACGAGGGCGTCCAGACCGTCCATGACGGGCATCTGCATGTCGAGCAGGAGCGCGTCCGGGCGGAGCTCGCGGACGAGCTCGACCGCGCGGGCGCCGTCGCCACCCTCGCCGACCACCTCGAGGTCCGGGGCCGTCCCGATCAGGCGTACGACCCCGGCGCGCAGGAGCGCCTCGTCGTCCACGACGACCACGCGGATCATGGCGTCCTCCTCGGGAGAGTGGCCCGCAGCCGGTAGCCGCCCGGGGGCGTGGGTCCGGACTCCAGGGTGCCGCCCAGGAGCTCGACCCGCTCGCGCAGGCCGGCGAGGCCGAAGCCCCCGGTGGTGAGGCCGGTCGGCGGGGAGGTCGGCGGCGCGTTGTCGACCGTGACGCGCACGCCGTCCTCGACCGGCGACACGTCCACCGTGGTGGCCGCTCCCGGGGCGTGCCGCACGGCGTTCGTCAGGCCTTCCCCGACCACGCGGGCCACCGTCCGGTCCACGAGGTCCGGCGGGGACGACGACGGCGACGAGACCCGGACCCGGACGGGCTGGCCGGCGGTGCGTGCCTCCTCGGCGAGGGCCTCGATCGCGGCGGGGCCGGCCGAGGTGCCGCCCGTGGACCCGCTCGTTCCCCGTGCGGGCTCGGGCGCGTCCGCCGTGAGCGCCGTGAGGACCTGCCGCATCTCGGCGAGAGCCGCGCGGCCGCTCGCGCCGATCTCGTCCGCGAGACGACGGACGTCGGCGTCCTCCGTCGTCGTCGCGAGCACCTCCGCCTCGACGACGGCGTAGCTCACCCGGTGGGAGACGACGTCGTGCAGCTCGCGGGCGAGCCGGGCACGCTCGCCCGCCCGAGCCGCCTCCTCGGCGCTCGCCGCGGCCCGGCGGTCCGCCTCGGCACGGGAGCGCTCGGCGCGGCCGGCGACGTAGGCGAACAGCGTCATCAGCGTCGCGACCCAGAGGGTCGTCGGTCCCGACGGCTCGGCCGTCGCACGCCACGCCGGCCACGTCGCGGCGACGACGCCGAGCACCGCCGCCCCGCTGGTGCGGGCGGACCGCACCTCGGCCCCCACGGTGTAGAGCGCGGCGAGGGTCGCGACGGCCGGGGAGACGAACGACAGCACGACGCACGCGCCCAGGACGGCGAGGGGGTACCGCCGTCGGGCGAGGAGCAGGGCCGACGCCGCGAGCTGGGCAGCGACCTCCACCCCCACGGTCGCCCATCCCAGCCCGGACGAGCCGCGTAGCACGACGAGGAGCGCCCCGGCGGCCCCGCTGGACACCGCGACGAGGACGTCGGCCCGCGAGACCTGGACCCCCACGCCGCTCAGGCTAGCCACGGGAGGGCGACCGGGCCCGTCGGCCGGGCCGTGAGGAGTCGACTTTCGGAGGTACTCGTCGCCTCCGTTCGGGCGTGCCGGAGGAGTGCCCCCGGGGCGGAACGTGGAGTCATCGGGAAACACCCACCACGAATGCCAGAGGAGCTCCACCATGAAGGTTCTTCGCACCGCCACCACGACCGCCGTCTCCGCCGCCCTCGTGCTGGGGGCTCCGCTGGCCGCGTTCGCGAACGACGGCGAGTCCGCGGCCCCCGAGGCGACCGCCCCGGAGGCCACGGCCACCGACGCTCCTGTCGAGGAGGCGGCTCCCGAGGCGACCTCCGAGGCGGCCCCGGCCCCCGAGGCGCCCGTCGCGCCGACGACGGACGAGGCCCCCGCACCGGTCGACCCCGTCGTCGCCCCCGCCCTGGAGGAGCCGGCCCCCGAGGTCGCGGCGGAGCCCACCGCGCCCGCTCCCGAGAACGGCGACGTGAGCGACGAGCCCGTCGCGGAGCCCACGACCGACGCCGCGACCGAGGAGACCACCGCAGGCGCCCCCGAGGACGAGAACGCGGAGGCCGGCGAGCCGGCCGACGGCATGGCGGCCACGGACGCTCCGACCACCCTCGCCGCGGCGTCCGCCTCCGGTCTGCTCGGTGCGACGCAGGCCGCCTACCCCGACGCCGAGTACGAGCCGCACTGGCACGACGGCTACTACGAGGGGTTCCCCTGCGACTACTGGTACTTCCAGGAGCCGGCCGAGGGCGGCTCCGGCAAGGACTGGTCCGGGTGGTCGGGCCAGCCGCAGCTGCACATCCTGCACCACGAGCTCGTGGACGAGGACGGCACGACGCACATGGTCTACGACCGCGACATCGCCGGGTCGTGGTGGCACGCCTGGAACGGCGAGGTCGCCAAGGCCGACCCCGAGGGCATGCACTGGGGCGACACCGACGCTCAGCAGACGATCCTCGTCAACGGCTTCACGGGCGGCTCCGACATGACGGCCCGCGCCGCGAACGCCCGCGACCTGCTCGACCGCGCCGGGGTGCGGTCCGAGGCCTCGTCCGTCGACGACACGACGGCGGAGTACACGGCGTACGAGGCGACGCAGTTCGCCGTCTGGTACTTCTCGACCGGGCACGACGTCATGGGCCTGTTCTTCGACGTCGACGACGCCGGGCACGTGACCCTGAGCGAGTTCGCCCAGCAGCAGCTGGACGGCAGCTGGTCCTGGGGGCAGAGCGACCGTCGGGCCACCATGCAGACGGCGGCCTGGCTCATCGAGAAGGCGCTGACGGAGAACGTCGTCATGCCGCAGCCCGGATTCGTCTCGAACGGGTTCGTCCGCAACGCCGACGGCTCGACCGACTACGGGTTCACCGCGTCGCTCGTCGGCGGCACCGGCGACGTGCACGTCGAGCTGCGCACGGCCGACGGGTCGGCGATGCCCGCCGGGGTCGTCCTCGTCGACGCCCAGGGCAGGGTCGTGAGCTCGGTGACCCCCGGCCAGAAGGTCTACGTCCGGGTCCCCGCGGGGACGGACGTCGCGAGCCTGCCCGCGTTCCAGGTGTGGGGCTCCGCCGAGGGCACCACGAAGGGCAGCCCGAACTTCTACACCGGCCAGGACATGAACGGCTCGGCCTGGGACGACGCCAGCCAGTCGTGGATCCGTACCGGCCAGCAGCACTGGCTCATCGGCCTCGGGGGGCTCGACAGCGCGTCCGTCGCCTGGGACTGGATCGGCGTGACCCTCGCCGACGAGCCGGAGGACCCGACGGACCCGACGGACCCGACGGACCCGACGGACCCGACGGACCCGACCGACCCGACGGACCCGGTCGACCCGACGGACCCGACGGACCCGACGGACCCGACGGACCCGGCCGACCCGGCCGACCCGGCCGACCCGACGGACCCGGCCGACCCGGCCGACCCGACGGACCCGGTCGAGCCCATCGCTCCCGTCTACGTCGACGCAACGGGCAACGTCGTGACGACCGCGGTGTCGTCGTCCGACCCGGCGAACCTGGGCCTGACGGACGCGCAGCCGGTCGCCGAGGTCGAGCAGGCCGCCGCTCAGCGTGACGCGCTGGCCACGACGGGCACGGACGCGAGCATCCTGGCCGCGGGGGCGTTCATCGTCCTCGCGGGGACCGGGCTCGTCCTCGCCTCGCGGCGTCGTCGGTCCACGGACGCGCGCTGACGACCGCAGGACCTTCCGAGGCCTCGCCCGCCCGGCCCCCGCACCCACGGTGCGGGGGCCGGGCGTCGTCGTGCGCGCCGTCGGATCGTCTCGCGAGCGCGCCCTCCTGGGCCGAAAAGCCCGTGCTTCCCGCACCGGCCCCTGTGACGCTGGTGCGGTGGACACTCCCGTACCGATCGACGTCGCGACCTGGCCGCGCCGCGAGCACTTCGAGCACTTCCTCCACGCGTCACCGTGCACGTACGCGATGACCGTCGAGCTGGACGTGACGGCGCTCGCGGCCGCGCTGACCGGGTCGTCCCGCAAGACGTACGTCGCGCAGGTCTGGGCGCTCGCGACGGTCGTGAACCGGCACGAGGAGTTCCGGATGTGCCTCGACGACACCGGCGCCCCGGCGGTCTGGCCGGTGGTGCACCCGTCGTTCACCGTGCTCAACCCCGAGCGCGAGACGTTCTCGGCCGTGTGGACGCCGTACGACGCGGACTTCGACGCGTTCCACGCCGCGGCGTCGGCGCTGCTCGCCGAGCACCGGTCCGCGACGGCCTTCTTCCCGCAGGGCGCGCCGCCGCCGAACGCGTTCGACGTGTCGAGCCTGCCCTGGGTGTCGTTCACGGGCTTCACGCTCGCGATCCGCGACGGCTGGCGCCACCTCGCGCCGATCGTCACGCTCGGGCGGTACGTCGAGCGGGACGGGCGGACGGTCCTCCCGGTCGCGGTCCAGGTGCACCACGCCGCGGCGGACGGGTTCCACGTGGCCCGCCTCGTGAACGAGCTCCAGGAGCTGGTCGACGACCCGTCCTGGCTCGACTGACGCCGTCCCGGCCCGCCGGGCGGCGCACGCCCCTCAGGCGGCCCGGTCCGCGCCGCCGAGCAGGCGGTCGAGCGCGGGGCGGGGGTCGTCGCCGGCCGGGAGGGCCTGGGCCACCGCGACGATTGCCTCGGCGATCTCGCGGACCTTGACGTTCGCGAGGCTCGACGAGCGGCGCAGGGCCGCGAAGGCAGCGTCGGGGGTCACGCGGTACGCGAGCGCCACGATGCCCTTCGCCTGCTCGATCGCGGCGCGGGACTGCGCCCAGAGGCCGATCTGCTCGTTCGCCTGCGCCCGGGCGCCGACGCCCACCACGCTCGTGACGTCGAGGACGACGCCGCGCGCGACGGGGACCCCGCTCGGGTCCGCCCACGTCGCGTCCACGAGCACGACGACGGCGCGCTCCTCGCCGCGGGCGTCCTGCATCACCTGGACCTGGACGGGGGCCTCGCCCGACGCCGCGCTGGCGATGGCCGCGAGCGTCTGGTCGCGGTCCTTGCCCGTCGCGCGGTGGTGCCACAGGAGGAGCTCGGTCGTGGGGACGACCTCGCCCGGGGCGTAGCCGAACAGCTCGGTGAGCGCGTCCGACCACCACCAGGTGTCCGAGCCGGGGTAGTACCGGAACTCACCGGCGGCGACCTCGCCGGGGGAGACCACCCACGTCGAGAGGACGGCGGCGTCTGCCGTTCCGTTCATGCTCCGCTCCTTGCCGCACACGTTCGCGCGACACGTGAAGCCGCTGCATGACCTCGTCGCTCGCCGCCATCGTCGTGCACGCGACGCCTGGACGACGAATCCGCCGGTCAGGGACGCAGCAAGGACTTGATCGCGCGGCGCTCGTCCATCGCGGCGTACCCCTCGGCGGCGTCGTCGAGGGTGAGCTCGAGGTCGAACACGCGCGCGGGGTCGATCCGGCGGTCGAGGACGAGGTCCATCAGTTCGGGCAGGTACTGGCGGACCGGCGCCGGACCGCCCGACCAGTGCACGTGGCGGTAGAACATGTCGACGACCGGGAGCTCCACGCCGTGCGGCAGCCCCACGACACCGACGTGCCCGCCGGGACGCACCGACCCGAGCGCCTGGGCCACGGACTCGGGCGTGCCGACGGCCTCGACCACGCCGTGCGCGCCGAGCCCGTCGGTGAGGTCCCGGACGCGCGCGACACCCTCGTCGCCGCGCTCCGCGACGACCTCGGTCGCGCCGAACGCCCGCGCGAGCTCCTGGCGGGGCGCGTGCCGGCTCATGGCGATGACCTGCTCGGCCCCGAGCTGCGCGGCGGCGAGGACGGCGAGCAGGCCGACCGCGCCGTCGCCCACCACGACGACGCTCCTGCCCGGCCCCGCCTCGGCCGCGCGGGCGCCGAACCAGCCGGTGCCCAGCACGTCGGACGCGGTGAGCAGCCCGGGCAGCAGGTCGTCGTCGGGTCGCTCCGGCGTCGCGACGAGCGTCCCGTCGGCGAGCGGGACGCGCAGCAGCTCGGCCTGGGCGCCGCGCACGGGCTCGCGGTGGACGCACGACGTCTGGTAGCCGGCCCGGCAGATCGGGCACGTGTTGTCGGACGCGAAGAACGACCCGACGACGAGCTGCCCCGGGCGCACGGACCGGACGTCGGCGCCGACCTCCTCGACGGTGCCGACGTACTCGTGGCCCATCGCGACGGGGTGCTCGATCCGGTTGACGCCGCGGTACGTCCACAGGTCCGACCCGCACACGCACGCCGCCTCGACGCGCACGATCGCGTCGGTGGGCGCGAGCAGGCGCGGGTCGTCGCGCTGCTCGACGCGGACGTCGTACGGGGCGTGGATGACGGTCGCGCGCACGGTGGCTCCCTCGGTGGGCGGACGGGACGGCGTCGAGCCTACGGCTGCCGGCCCGCGCCCGCCCGGGTCGTGGGTCAGGGCTCCTCGGCCCGCTCGGACCGGACGGCGTTGCCGGCGTTGTAGGTAAAGCTCAGGCGCCTCCCGACGACCTCCTCGGCGACGTCCTCGAGCGACGTCGACCGGGCGAAGGCGTGCGCCCGGAGCACGGCGAGCGCGTCGCGGGGCGCGACCCGGAGCTGGACCGTGACCATCCCCGTCGCCTGGTGCACCTCGGCGCGCGTCGACCAGTCGAGCGACTCCAGGTCGGCCAGGAGCGACAGCCCGACGACGTCCGCGAGGAACTGCGCGTCGTCCGGCTCGCGCGCGAGCGTGGTCGACGCGGTGAGCAGGCTGAGCACCCCCACGACCTGGCCGCCCGCGTGCATGGGGACGGCGTGGTGGGTGGCGGCCCCGCTGATCGGCCCGACGACGCGGGAGAACACCGGGAAGGCGCCACCGTCGCGGCTCCCGTCGGCCTCGCGCACCACGACTCGGTCCTCGGCCAGCGCGAGCTGGGCGGGCCCCTCTCCCAGGGTCTCCTCCAGGTCCTCGACGCGCGCCGCGACCCCGTCGGACGTGGCCACCGTGAGGCGGTCGTCCGCCGTCGCGGCGACGGTCAGCGCGGCGCTCTCGGCGCCGAGCACCGTGGCGCACGCCTGGCACATGCGTGCGGGCGGCGGCAGGTCGCCGTCGGCCTCGGCGAGCGCACGGGCGAGGAGTCCCAGCAGCTCCGACGCGCCCACGTCCGCCTCCGTCCGGTCCTCGTGCTCCTCGTCCAGTCTTCCACCGCCCCCGGCGCTCGCTCGGCGACGCGACGTCCGACGGCCGCCAGACGTCGCGACCGTGCGTGGCGAGGCTGGGCCCATGACCACCACCTCGACCCGCCTCGCCCCGTCGCACGTCGTGATCGATCCGGGGATCCTGTACTTCGGCACGCCCGTCGCGCTGCTCAGCACGGTCGGCGCGGACGGCCACGTGAACCTCGCCCCGATGTCGTCGGTGTTCTGGCTCGGCAGGACGGCGGTGCTCGGCCTGGGCGCGCGCTCGCAGACGGCGCTCAACCTCCTCGCGACGCGCGAGGTCGTGGTGAACCTGCCCTCGACGGCCGAGGTCGACGCCGTCGACCGCCTCGCCCTGACGACCGGGCGGGACCCGGTGCCGGAGCGCAAGGCGTCCGTGGGCTACCGCTACGAGCCGGACAAGTTCGGGCGCGCAGGGCTGACGCCCGTGGCGTCGGACACCGTCGCGCCGCCGCGCGCCGCGCAGTGCCCCGTCGCGGTCGAGGCGCGGCTCGTGCACGCCCACCCGCTCGGTCGCGACGACGCCGCCCGCGCCGGGTCGCTCGTCGCGTTCGAGGTGCGCGTGACGCGGGTCCACGTCCACGAGAGCGTCCGCATGCCGGGGACGGCGCACCGCGTGGACCCCGACCGGTGGCGCCCGCTCCTCATGAGCTTCCAGCGGTTCTACGGCCTCGGGCGCGAGGCGCACCCGTCGCGCCTCGCGACGATCGACGAGGACTGGTACCGCTGAGCCGATCTCGCGGAGGAGCCCGGAGTGAAATCCGCTGACGACCGCGCCGCGTCCGGCCTACGGTGCGTCGATGGGACGATCCACGCTCGTACGGCTCGCGCACTCCGACCACCCGATCGCGTCGCCGCTGAGCGACGCGCGCGTCGACGACCTGCTCCGGCGCGCGGTGGGTGGCCGGGGGAGCCTGCTCGACCTCGGGTGCGGCGACGGGACCTGGCTCCTGCGGGCGCTGCGGCAGCACCCCTCGCTCACCGCGGTCGGGGTGGACACGTCCGACGTCGGGTTCGAGCAGACGCTCGCCCAGGCGGCCGAGGCGGGTGTCGCGGACCGGCTCACTCTGGTCCAGGGCGACGCGCGGGAGTACGCGGGCGACGCGCGGTTCGACGCCGTGCTCAGCGTGGGCGCGGCGTACGCGTTCGGAGGGCTCGCCCCGACGCTCGACGCCGCGCGCGGCCACCTCGCGACCGACGGCCTCCTCCTGCTCGGCGACTGCTTCTGGCCCGCGCCCCCGACGCGGGCCGTGCTCGACGGCCTGGGCGGGGCGTCGGCGGACGAGTACCTCGACCTGCCCGGCACCGTCGACCTCGTGACGGAGCACGGGTGGGCGACGGTGCACGGGCACGTCAGCACGCAGGACGAGTGGGACGACTACGAGTGGGCCTGGACGGGGGCGCCCGCGCGGTGGGCGGTCGAGCACCCGGAGGACCCCGAGGCGCGCGAGGTGCTGGCCGCGGTCGAGAAGCACCGCGACGGCTGGCTCCACGGGTACCGCGGCGGGCTCGGGTTCGTCACGCTGCTCCTGCACCCGGGCCGCGCCGCCGTCGTGGGCGGGGGAGCGGGGCGCGGCGGAACGGACCGCGCCGCGGGGAGGTCAGCGCCGGCCGAGCGCCCGCACGACCGCCGCGACGTCGCCGGGCGCCTCCTCGGCCATGAAGTGCCCGGCGGTCGTCGTGAGGTGCTCGAGGTCCGGGGCCCAGCGGCGCCAGACGCCCGCGGCGTCGTACCCGAGCTGCGCGCCCCAGTCCTGCTGCATCACGGTGACCGGCATGGCGAGCCGGTCACCGGCGTCGAGCGACGCCTGGTCGTGCTCGACGTCGATCGTCGCGGTGGCGCGGTAGTCGGCGACGATCGAGTCGACGGCGTCCCGGCTCGCCGCGAGGTAGTGCGCACGGACGTCGTCGGGGATCGCCGCGGGGTCCTGGGTCCACGCGTCGAGGAACGACCCGAAGAACGCGTCGGCGCTGCTGCGGATCATCTCCTCGGGAAGGCCCGGGGGCTGCGCCATGAGGTAGAGGTGGAACGCGACGGCGGCGTCCACGCCGTGCAGCACGGCCCACGTGTCGAGCGTGGGCACCACGTCGAGGATGCCGAGGTGGCTCACGCGGTCGGGGTGGTCGAGCGCGGCACGGAACGCGACGAGCGCGCCGCGGTCGTGGCCGACGAGGGCGAACCGGTCGACGTCCAGCGCGTCGGCGAGCGCGACGACGTCGGCGCCCATGGTGCGCTTGGCGTAGACGTCGGGCGTGGTCGCGGCGGGCTTGCCGCTGTCGCCGTAGCCCCGCAGGTCGGGCACGACGACCTGGTGGTCGCGCGCGAGGTCGGCGGCGACGTGCCGCCACATGTGGCGGGTCTGGGGGAAGCCGTGGAGCAGGACGACGGGCGTGCCCTCGCCCGCGGTCTCGACGCGCAGCGCGACGTCGGGCGCCACCTCGACGGTGCGGGTCTCGAAGCCGGGGATGTTCATGGGTGGTTCCTCTCGGACGCGGTCAGGACCGGGTCGCGGCGTGGCAGGGGTCGCCGTGCGCCTCGCCCGGTTCCCGCCCGGGTCCTGCCCGGGCGGCTCGTGCCCATCCTCCGAGCGGCGGATCAGCGTCCGATCAGTGCCCGACGGACGCGACCCACGCGGGTGCGAACGTCCGGGTGCGGGGAGAATGGCCGGGTGGTGGAGCTGCGCGTCGAGGTTCTCGGGCCGGTCCGGGTGCTGCGCGACGGCGTCGAGGTCGACTCGGGCGGCCCACGCCAGCGCGAGCTCCTCGCCCGGCTCGCGGCCGCGGGCGGTCGTCCGGTGTCGTTCGAGCGGCTCGCCGAGGACCTGTGGGACGAGGACCCCGCACGCGATCCCCGCGACCGGAGGGGTGCGCTCGCGACGTTCGTCGGTGACCTGCGCCGTCGGCTCGATCCCGAGCGGGCTCCGCGCGCGCCGTCGCACGTGCTCGTCACCGAGCACGGCGGCTATGCGCTGCGGCTCCCGGACGGAGGCCTGGACGCGGCACGGCTCGAGGACGTCGTCGCGCGGGCGGAGCGCCGCGCGCCCGCCGGGCCCGCCGGGCCCGCGACGACGGACCGCGCGGGTGCGGACGCCCGGGCCGGGGACGCGTCGTCGGGTACGACGCGCGCGCTGCAGGACGCGGTCGCGGCCTGGCGCGGAGAGCCCTACGCCGACCTGCCGGACCGCGCGTGGGTGCGGGCGGAGCGGCGGCGCCTCGTCGAGGTGCACGCGCGCGGGGTCGAGCTGCTCGCGGAGGCGCTGCTCGCGGACGGGCGCCCGGGGGAGGCGGTCGCCGCGCTCGACGCGCACGCCGTCGCGCACCCGTGGCGCGAGCACGCGTGGGCGCTGCTCGCGCTCGCTCTGTACCGCGACGGTCGGCAGTCGGACGCGCTCGACGTCCTGCGCCGCGCGCGCCGCCGGCTCGCCGACGAGCTCGGCCTCGACCCAGGACCCGAGCTCGCGCGGCTCGAGCGCGACGTGCTCGATCAGGCGCCGTCGCTCGACGGCCCGACGCCAGGCCCCCGTCTCGCGGTCACGGCCCCGACCTCGCGCACCCACCTGCGGTCCACCGTCGACGTCGCGCGCACGCTCGCGATCGCGGGCGGCGACCACCTCGCGACCGCGCAGCAGCAGCGGGTCGCCGCGGCGCTCGCGGCCGAGGCGACGGGTGACCCGGTGCTCACCGCGCGCACGGTCACGGCGTACGACGTCCCGGCCGTCTGGACCCGGAGCGACGACGCCGAGGCGGCCGACGCGCTCGTCGGCGTGGCGCGGCGCACGCTGCACCGCCTCGGCCCCGACGCGGCGCCGGTCCTGCGGGCGCGGCTGCTCGCCGTCGTCGGGATCGAGCACCGGGGGACGCGCGACGCGTGGGCGCGGGCCGCGGCGGAGGACGCGGTGGGCATCGCGCGCGACGTCGGCGACCCGGGGACGCTCGCGCTCGCGCTCAACGCCCGGTTCCTCCAGTCGTTCCAACGCCCGGGCGCGGGCGCCGAGCGGGAGACGACCGGCGCGGAGCTCGTCGCGCTGGCGGAGGCCCACGACCTGCCGACGTTCGCGATACTCGGGCACCTCGTGCGTCTGCAGGCCGCCGCGGGGACGGGGCGGTTCGGCGACGCCGACGTCCACGCCGCGGCGGCGGAGGACGTCGCGGCCGGGTACGAGTCGCCCGTGGTCCCGATGCTCACGGCCTGGTACCGGGCGATGCGCGACGCGGAGACCGCGTCGCCCGACGCGGCGGCGCGCGCGTACCGGGCCGCCGACGACCTCCTGGCCGGGGTGCGCATGCCCGGCGTGCGCGACGGGCTGCTCCCGCTCGCGCTGCTCACGCTCCGCCTGCGGCACGGGCGACCGCTCGACGGGCTCGGCGACGCCGGCCCGTACACACCGTGGGTCGCGCCGCTGCGCGCGCTCGACGCCGGCGACCGTCCCGGCGCCGCGGACCTCGCCCGCGCGGTCCCGGAGCCTCCGGCCGACCACCTGCGCGAGCTGCGGTGGGCGCTCGTCGCGGAGACCGCCGTCCGACTCGGTGATGCGGGCCTTGCGCGGCGTGCCCGGCACGCGCTCGCGCGCGTGCCGGACGAGCTCGCCGGGGCGGGTTCGGGGCTCGTGTCCGCGGGCCCGGTCCGGGCGTGGCTCGACCGCCTCGACGGCCGCCGCGCGTAGCGGGCCTCACCCCTGGACGGGGGTGACGAGGCGGCTCAACGCTCCGGGAGCAACCCCGCCACGAGCGCGTCGATGACGTCGTCGGTCGCGACGTCGGGGTCGACCGGCGTCGTGAGCCGGTCGAGCAGGAGCCCGTCGATCGCAAAGTGGAACAGGGCGATCTCCCGCCGACCGCCGGGCAGGCCGGCCGACCGGTTGAACGCGACGTCGGCCTCGAAGCCCGCGCGGAGCCACGGCCCGAGCAGGGCGGCGAGCTCGGCGCGGCGGCCGGACTCGAGGCGCAGCTCGAACAGGGCGCGGGTGACGTCGGCGTCGGCCGTCAGCCGGCGCACGATGTCGCGGAGGTAGTCCGCGAAGAGGGCACGGTCGGGCTTCTGGGCGGCGCGCCGCTCCAGGTCCTCCGGTGTGGGCGCGAGGCGTTCGCCGATGCGCTCGAAGAGCCCGGCGACGAGGGCGTCCCGGCTGCGGAAGTAGTTCGAGGTCGTACCCGTCGGGACGCCCGCCTCGTCGTCGATCGCGCGATGGGTCAGTCCGCGCGACCCCTCGCGCGCGAGCACGGCGATCCCCGCGTCCGCCAGCGCGCCACGCCGGGTGGAGTTTCTCGCCATGCGCCGATGGTATCCCAACCACTGCACCTGTTGTAGTCTGACGGTGACCACTTCACCTGTAGTAGTTGGAGAGATGATGCGTGAGCTGACCTACTACGTCGCCGTCAGCCTGGACGGGTACATCGCGGGTCCGGACGGCGAGTTCGACGCGTTCCTCGCCGAGGGGGACCACATGGAGCCGATCTGGGACCGGTACCGCGGGACGGCGCCGACCGAGCTGGCCCGGGCCGTCGGCTTCTCCGTCGACGACGGACCCTTCGACACGGTCCTCATGGGGTGGAACACCTACGCCGTCGGGCTCCCCGACCACCACCTGCCGAACCCCTACCGGCACCTGCGGCAGGTCGTCTTCACCCGCGCGCACGAGGCGCCGCCGGGGAGCGAGGGGGTGCAGTTCACGGACGCCGACCCGGTCGAGATGGTGCGGGCGCTCAAGCGGGAGGACGGCAAGGGCATCTGGCTGTGCGGCGGGGGCGAGCTGGCCGCGGTGCTCGTCGACGAGATCGACCGGCTCGCGCTCAAGGTCAACCCGGTCATGCTCGGCGCCGGGATCCCCCTGTTCGGCGAGCGCACCTACGCGCCCCTGTCCTGGCGGTCGACGAGCACGCAGACGTTCCGCTCCGGCGTGACGTTCGCGGAGTACGTCCAGGCCTAGGCGAGGACGAGGGGCACGTCCCGCTCACCAGGTGGCTGGGTCCATGGAGACGCCTTGCTCCTCCAGGTACGCCCGTGAGGCCTCGAGCGCTGCCCGTTCGAGGGTGAGCCGCCGCTCGAGGTAGTCCTTGTGCTGAGCGACGTACTCGGCTTCGTGCGCGGCCTGGATGTCGGCGAGCTGCTGCACGGTGTCGAGATCGCGCTTGCAGGCAAGGTCGATCTCGCCGATGCGGACGACCTCGTCCGGTGACGCGTCCTGGGCGGCGGGCGGGACCATCCCGTCGTCCTGCCCTGGCGGTTCGACACCACGATCGGCCAGGCACTGCTTCCAGGCGGCGACGACCGTGACACCTTCGGGGGTGTCCGCGGCCAGGATGGAGCCGGTCGGCGGGATCTCCCCGAGCTCTTCGGGGTCGTACGTCAGCCCCGCCTCGACGGCCTGCTGACCGCACACGTCGAGCTGCGCGGTCACGGCTTCCTCGGTCCCGGGTGCAGCGGTGAACCCATTCCTGCTGACTCCCTCGAGATCCATCTCGTAGCCGGACCTCAGGAGCGCGTCGTGGCGCCACAGCCCGAAGCCGAACCCGTCCGTGTTGAGGGGATAGGACGGTCCGTCGGATACCACCGTGTGGCCGTACCCGGCGTCGGTCATGCATCGGGCCGTCAACACGTGATTGGCCGTACGCAGCTCGGTGAGCTCGTCGGCGCCGAGGACCCAGTCGTCGAGCGGGGTCGTGATGGTCCCAGCCGCCTCGTCGACGATCGCGCGTGGCCCGCCCCCGGGCTCGGACGGCGCTTGCGCCGTCGGCGAGGTCGTCGCAGGCATCACCGGGGTCTCGCGCGTCGGGGGCGGGGTGAGGGCGAGCGCGCCGGCGACCAAGCCACCGCACAGCGCTCCGACCCCCAGGGTCGACCCGACCGCTCGTCCCGCGCGACGACGACGACCGGACCGCAGGACCTCGGCGTGGTCGACGACGACGTCGGGCGTGTGCCGCGAGGCGGAGCGCAGCCGCAGGATGAAGTCCTCGTCGTTCATCGCTCCTCCTTCAAGATCTCGGTCGAGCTCGCCTCGTCGGCGAGGATCCGGCGGAGGTGCGCCAGCCCCCGCGACGCAGCCGACTTCACCGCGCCGAGGCTCAGGCCGAGCTCGTCGGCGACCTGCCGCTCGGGCAGGTCGAGCAGGTAGCGCAGCACCACCACGCGTCGACGCTGCGGGCTCAGCTGCACCAGTGCTCGGACGAGCGCGTCCCGCTCGGCGTGGGTGCCCTCCGTCGACGCACGCTCATCGGACGGGACCTCGTGCGGCTCGGTGAGGTGCTCCCGGCGATGCTTGCGCCAGTGGTCGATCCGCGCGTTCGCGAGCACCCGCCTCGCGTAGGCGATCGGATCTCGCTCGCGAGCTCGGGGCCATGCCACGTACGTGCGCACCAGCGCGTGCTGCACCAGCTCCTCCGCACGGTGCACGTCTCCGCACAACAACCACGCCGTCCGGGAGAGAGCCGGCTGCGCGTCGACCATGAACGCCGTGAACTCCCTGTCCCGCTCGGTCCTCGCGCCGACCTCGACAGGAAGGACGACCTCGTCGCTCCCACCGATCGGTGCCACGAAACCCCCTGTCGTCGTCGTCATGCACAGAACACGGACCACGACCCGGGAAGGTTGCTCGCCGATCGGGGAACATGATCACGGCCGCGACGCGGGGCGGGATCGTTCGGCGACGGTACTTCGTGTGAGAATCGGTCTCGACCGATCCACCCGCCGTCAGACGTCCAGCGGGCCCCGGACGACGGAGTCTCCGGAGTGCGCGGGGTCGCCGTCGAAGTGCTCCTCGGAGACGTCGACCACCGGGAACTGCGCGAGATCCAGGCCGTCGGGCAGGTCGAACCGGCCCTCCGCGCCGTCGAGCACGCCGAGGCTCACGAGACCGCTGAGGTCCTCGGCCAGAAGCCACACCTCGCGGTACGTGCCCTCGGGCACCGGGGCGTCGACGGTCACGACGACCTGGCGCCGCCCGTCGGGATGCTCCTCGACGCGCGCGTCGCCGCTCGCGCCCTCCCAGTCGGGCAGCGGGTCGAGCGTCGCGCTGGCCACCGTCGTCTCCGGCGGCTCGGCCTCGCGCCGCTCCCACAGCACTCCGCCGGCCACGCCGACGAGGAGCGCGGCGGACGCCGCGGCGACGGGCACCCAGACCCGCCGACGCCGCGGTGCGAGCGGCACGACGACGGCCCCCGCGCGCTCGCCGTCCGGCGCGTCGGCCCGGGACGGGGCGCGGGCGGCGGGCTCGTCGAGGTCCGTGCTCGCCGCAGGCAGTTCGAGCTCGGCCCGGATCGCGGACCACACCGCCGGGGGCGGCTCGACGAGCTCGTCGGGCGCGTCGGCGCCGTCGAACGCGTCGGCCACGCGCGCGAGCCGGGCGGCGCCGTCGGCGCACTCCGCGCAGGAGGCGAGGTGCGCGCGGGCGTCGTCGTCGAGCACGTCCTCGCCGAGCGCGAGGAGCGCGAGGGTCTCGTCATCGATGTGCTGCACCGTCCACCTCCAATCGGTCGCGCAGCCGGATCAGGCTCCGTCGTACGTGGCTCTTGACCGTACCCAGCGGGAGGCCGAGCTCCTCGGCGATCTGCACGTGCGTCAGGTCGCGGAAGAACGCGAGCTCGAGGATCGTCCGGCCGGGATCGCCGAGCCGCCGCAGCTCGTCGGACAGGAGCACGCGGTCGGCGACGCGTCCGACGTCGGCGTCCTCGTCCACGGCGGGCCGGGGGTCCGTGGCGGCCGCCTGCTCGGACCGGCGCACCCGGGCGCGGGCCTCGTGCGCGTCGGCGACGGTGTGCCGCGTGATCCCGACGAGCCACGCGGGCAGCCGGGCCCGGTCGGGGTCGAACCGGGACCTCCCGCGCCACGCCGCGACGAACACCTGCTGGGTCACGTCCTCCGCGTCGGCGCGCGTGCCGAGCGACCGCAGGGCCAGGGTGTGCACGAGCGCGGACCACCGCCGGTAGGCCTCCGCGAGGGCTGCCTCGTCGCCGTCCGCGAACGCGCGGCCGAGGCGCCACAGGTCCGGGTCGGGCGTCCCGGTCTCGGTCACGTTCAGGGCGGGTCCTCGAGGGTCGGCGCCGACCGCACGGGCGGCAGCGGCGAGCGGGTAGCAGCGATCGTAGCGCCGGGGCCGTCGCACGCTCGCGGGGCGCCCCGCGAGCGCCGGCCGGGGAGAGGCGTCACCGGACGGGCGCCGCGGTCACGACGACGTTGTCCGAGTACGAGCGCCGGTCGCGGTCCCACGCGCCCCCGCACGTCACGAGCACGAGGCGGCGCTCGCCCGTGCGGTCGAAGAGCTCGTCGAGCGGGACGTCGGGCTTCGGGACGCTCCGCACGTCCGTCACTGTGTAGGTGTACGAGGCGCCCGTCGCGTCGACGACGTCGACGCGGGCCCCCGTCGCGATCTCCGCGAGCCGGGCGAAGGGCCCGACACCGTCCGGGTCGTCCACGTGGGCGGCGACGAGCGTCGTGCCCGCGGGGCTCGCGGGTGCCGGGCCGAACCGGTACCACGCGGCGACGTCCCCGCTGCCCGGCAGGGACATCCGCCCGTCGGGGTCGACGCCCGCCGGCTCGACGGGGAGGTCGACGTCGAGGTCCGCGACGACGACGCGCGTGGGCGCGGGCGGCGCGGGGGCGGGCACGTCCTGGGCTGGTCGGACCGGGACGTCCTGGGCGGGACCGGACGTCCCTGCGGTCCCCGCCCCGTCCCGGTGGGGGACCGGGACGGGTGGGGTGTCGGCCGTCGGTCCGAGGAGTCCGTCGGACGACCCGTCGGCAGACGGCGGGGAGCATCCGCCGACGACCGCTGCGGTGACGAGCACCGCCCCCAGGAGGGTCAGGAGCCCGGCCCGGGCCCCCCCGGGGGGGGGGGCGGGGCCCGGGGTGGTGGGGGGCGGGAAAGGGGCCCCGCGCGGCCGCCCGGGGGGGGGGGGGGGGGGTTAAGAGAGCCCCCCCCCCCCCCC